>CAINKA010000102.1 GCA_903849835.1 uncultured Alphaproteobacteria bacterium | reverse complement strand
GCATGATTCATGACACCAAAGTGCCTAGAATCATGCTTCGACAAGCTCAGCATGACATGTGGGACAATCTCTCAAAGCAACTCAGAAATTTTTTTGATCATCACATCACCCAACTCTTCCAAACTTTTTATCGTGATTGAGTTGCGATAAAATTCTTCCGCACCATGTCCTATTCCGATTCCAACAATTTCGATTTTTGAAGCCCCGCGGGAAGATTTCTCGATCTTGTTAATCACGTGATTTAAGTGGTCAGAAAGAATGTCAGAATCGTTGGCGGACGCGGTTGAATCGTCCACCGGTGTGCCGTCCGAAATCACCAACAAAATTTTTCTTTTTTCACTTTGCTGCATCAATCGTGAACGCGCGAAAAGCAGCGCTTCGCCGTCAATATTTTCTTTGAGCACGCCTTCTTTCAGCATCAAGCCCAAATTTATTTTCGCTTTTTTAAAACTCTGATTGAAGTGTTTGTAAATGATGTGGCGCAGCTCGTTGAGCCGTCCGGGATTTTTTGGACGGCCGGAACTTTCCCACAATTTTCGCGCTTTTCCGCCTTTCCAATCCGCCGTCGTGAAGCCGAGTATTTCAGTTTTGATTGAAAATTTTTCCAAAATTCCGGCGATTATTTCGCAAGCCAGAGCCGCCATTACGATTGGACTGCCGCGCATCGATCCAGAATTGTCGAGCAAAATTGTCAGCGCCGTATCTTGGTAATCGTGATTTTTATTACTGACGTAAATGCCTTCCACCATTGGGTCGATGACCAGTCGCGAAAGTTTTTTGCGATCCAAAATTCCGCGCGAAGAATCAAATTCCAAAAAAGAATTTCGCTTCGAGAGCAATTTTCTTTTCAGTTTCAAACTCATTTTTTTGGAAATGTTTGAGAGTTTTGCCAGACGCAAATCAAGTTGGTCGCGCAAAATTTCGAGCTCGTTTTTTGCGATTAATTTTTGCGGAAAAATTATTTCGTCGAACTTGCTGGTGAAAATCTTGTAGGGGTTTTTGAATTGGATTTGATCGGCGTCGCCACTAGCGACGGACGGGGTTTGTAACCCCGTCCGCACGTTCATTTCCTGATTTAGCTTTGAACTGAACGTTGAGACGGGGTTACAAACCCCGTCCCGCTCCGAATTCAGCTCATCATTTTTTTCTAACTTCTCCTCCTCGCCTTCAGAAATTTTTTCCGCACCAAAATTACTCAAATCATTTTCCGATTTTTCTTGCGCTGAGCTTGTTGAAGCATCGTTATTTTCTTTTTCCTTGGCTTCTTGCTCTTTCCTCAACATCTCCAAAATCCGCGCCACCGCTTGCGTGAAAGCCTTTTGATCCGCAGTAATTTTTGCGAGTTTTTTTATTTCACCGAGAATTTTTTCGCTGAGATTTTTTTTGAGATCAGAAATTTTCTCGTGAGTTTTTTTTCCGATCTCGGTGGAAAAAAATTCCGGTAACAGCAGCAACGAAATAGCGGAGTAACCGACGGAACTAGCGCCGGACGTGGTTTGCAACTCCATCCGCACGTTCATTTCCTGATTTAACTTTGAACTGAACGTCGAGACGTGGTTAAAAACCCCGTCCGGCGCTAAGCCCAGCATTGAGTCCACATCCTCCTCCACCTTCCCCAAAATATTCTTCACCACCCCGCGATAAATATTCCTCACCTCCGCCACCACCCGAATTTTTTCGAACTCGTCGAAAAATTTTTGCTCCTCCGCAACAATGTAATTTTTTTTGTCGTGAAACAAAATGTAACACGCCGCCAGATCAGACGCGGCTCGGTGGCTAAACCCTCTTTGAAAAAGAGGGTGGATCAATCGCGACAGCGATTGAGACGGGTGATTTTCGGGAAGCGGACTCGAATTAGCTTGGAGATTGCGGGACGTAAATCCTCCGTCCACGCCTTCAGCGTGTTCACCTCCTTTTTCAAAGGAGGTTTCTTTCACCTCCGGCAACGCCGCCACACCCTCACCTACCAACCCCTGATCCCACGCAAAAAAATTATTTTCCCGCGCTTCGTCAAACTCAACTTGCAAAAATTCCTGCGCTGTCAACGCACGCAAAGTTGCGATTAGCTTTTCTTTTTCGGCACTGATTTGGGAAATTTTTGAGCTCAATTTTGGTAAAATTTTTGTGAAATTTGGACTAGGCTTAAAGCGTTGAAATTATTGGGCTGACAAGAGGTTTTTTTGAATTGTCGCCTTGAGGCGACTTTTTATTTTTTACGCAGTTTTTTCCCGCAAAATAAAACTCAAAATCTCCACCAATTTTTTAATCTGATTTTTTTTGTGCGCTGCCGAAAAGGTGATTCGCAATCGAGCTTTTCCAGCTTCAACAGTTGGCGGACGAATTGCGGAAATCAAAAATCCCCGCGCGGCGACTTGCGCGGCGACGTCCAAAGTTTTTTTATTTTCGCCCAAAATAATTACGACAATTGCTGATTGCGGCTTCGGCAAATTCATTAATTCGCAAAAATATTCGGCGTTGGTGAGTGCTTTTTTTCCGAGATTTTTTTTGGAAATAATTTTTAGAGATGCGAGCGAAGCCGCGAGGATTGCGGGCGGAAGGGCTGTGGAATAAATTTGCGATTTGGCGAAGTTGCGCAGGTAGTCGATTAAAATTTTTTCGCCAGCGACGTAGCCTCCGAGGGAGCCGAGGGATTTTGAGAATGTACCGAGTTGGATTAGGCGTAAGGCGCTCTTCGCACTAGCGCCGGATTTAGCGCCGGACGTGGTTTGTAACCCCGTTCGCACGTTCAGTTCCTGATTTGACTTTGAACTGAACGTACGGACAGGGTTACAAACCCCATCCGGCATTGAGCTCTGCATTAAGTCCTGCATTGAATGCTGCACTAGACCAAGTCCGTGCGCGTCGTCTGAGAGTAAAAGGCAGTCAAACTTTTCTGCTAACTCCAACAGCTCAGAAATTTTTCCAACGTCGCCATCCATTGAAAACACTGTCTCGGTGACAATTAAACATTTCTTAAAGTTGCTGCGATTTTCCTTCAGAATTTCTTCCGCCTGCGAAACTAAATTGTGCTGAAACCGCACCAACCTTGCGCCGGAGAGCTTAGCTCCGTCAATCAAACTCGAATGAATCAAGCGATCTGCGACGATTAAATCACCCTCACCTACCAGCGCTGGAATCACGCCAATCGCGGTTGCGTAGCCTGACGTAAAAACAATCGCCGCGTCAGTTCTTTTAAATTTCGCGACAGCTTTTTCGAGCTCACCGTAAAGCGAATTATTCCCCGTGACGTAGCGCGACGCCCGCGCGCCCACGCCGAATTTTTTAATCGCGGCAATTGCAGATTTTTTGACGAGAGGATTTTGCGCGAGACCGAAATAATCGTTGCAGCAGAAGGAAATGAATTTTGTGTTAGATTTTTTCCCGCGGCGCGAAACCACGGTAGACGCAGTTGCATCCGACTCCACCAATTCACGGTAAAGATTTCTTTCTTTTAAGTTTTGGAGAGCAGCGGAGTAGAAATTTTTCACTTTTTTTTCCTCGTCATTTTCTTCAACTCACTTTCCAAATCCTCAATTGTCGGTAAAAATGTTTTGATATTTTTTGGCAAAATTTTTGTGAGGCGGAATTCAGAAAGTCCGATTGGTTTGCTGATGTCACGCAGCGCGTAATCAGCGAGAATATTGTCTTTCGATTTACAAAGAACCATTCCGATCGACGGATTGTCGGAAGGATGTTTCAACAAATCATCCACCGCAGAAAGATAAAAATTCATTTTGCCCGTATATTCCGGTTTGAAATCACCACTCTTGAGATCAACAACCACAAAGCAGCGCAGCTTCAGATGGTAAAACAACAGATCGAGGTAAAAATCTTTTTCGCTGATTTCGATGTGGTGCTGCCTGCCGACAAAAGCAAATCCTTCGCCGAGCTCTAATAAAAATTTTTCGACATGCTGGATTAGAGATTTTTCAATTTCTCTTTCGTGAGCTTCTTCTCCAATGCTTAAAAAATCGAAAATGTAAGGGTCTTTTAGTGTTTGATTGGCGAGGTCGGATTGCGGTTGCGTTAGATGTTTTTTGAAATTGTTAATCGCTTTTCCAGCGCGGAAAAAAAGGTCGGTTTCGATCTGCATCACCATCACGTTGCGCGACCAGCCGTTTTCAACGGATTTTTTGATGTAAAAATTTCGCTCTTCTTTGTTTTTTATTCTTCTCAGCAACACCACGATGTGGAACCACGGCAATTCGTTAGCAAGCTGCTGACGAATTTCAGTTTCACTGTAATTCTCCGCAAAAATTTTCATGTATCTGAGATTGGTGATACTGAATCCCTTCATATCCGGAAAGGCTTCGCAGAGATCGTGACTCAAGCGATCAATCACTTTTGCGCCCCAACCTTTTTGTTTCTGCCGCTGCAAAATTTCTGTTCCGATGTGGTGGTAAAGCTCGATGAGCTCTTTGTTAACAGAGCGCGCTGCTTGTAGGCGAGTTGTTAAAACTTTCCGCTTCAGCTGTTCGAGAAATTTTTTGTAATCTTGGGGGATGAGGTTTTGAGGCATGTGGTGAGTGGGTTTGGGGTTAGGAAGAAGAATTTGTTTTTGAAATAACGGTTTTAAAAAATTCATCAACAGCGGGTGCGATTTTAGTATCCAAAAGAAGATGCATTGCTGTGCAAATATCCGATATTTGCTTTGACTCAAATTTAATTTCTTCGAATTCCTTAAACTGTTTTTCTTCGTAAATTATTCCAACACTTAAGCCAGTATTTTCTGGCAAAGTGCAAGGAGGAGTAGCCTCTATCCACTTCCCAGAAGAATCTTGAAACATGGGAGAGATCCTAGGAAATTTAATTTTGCCATCACGCCCCCACTTCTCCAACTTATCTTTTATTGCTAAGCCACAATCGTGAGAGATGCAGTTGCTCAGGTCATTCATTACAAGCAGAAAGTCTCCGTCTTCTTTGGAAATATTAATATTTTTTCGAACTTCTTCCAACTGCTTATGAAAATTTCGTGAATCATTTCTAAAAATTTTCTCCCTCTCTGACGTTAACTCCCCAACCTTAATCAGCTCAATTGCACAACGCAGTTCTGTCAAAAAAAACGCAAAACTTTCGATCAATTCTCTGAAAACATTGTTGCGATTCCATTGTAAAAAATTTTCGAGATCTTCTTTTTTTATTTTATCAGCGCTGATTTTGTTGTCGTAAATATCGAGGAATGCCTCACATCGGCATATCCCTTGATGAGCTTGCTCAAAAACTTGAATAAGGAAGCGGGGATCAAGAATTTCTGCTGTTGGATTAGCTGCGTTTTCCATCTTCTTTAGCTATTTCTCGTAGAAAACCACACCAACGCGCTTGATGTGATCAAGGAAGTCTGGATCGGACAGTGTAGAAAAAATTGAGACATCAAATTTGTAGGGCAATGACGAGTCATCAAATTCCATCTTAATTTTGCCCAAAATATCAAAATTTAAATCATTGCCGAGCAGCGTAAAATCA
Source organism: uncultured Alphaproteobacteria bacterium (assembly GCA_903849835.1). Classification (GTDB taxonomy): domain Bacteria; phylum Pseudomonadota; class Alphaproteobacteria; order Rickettsiales; family UBA1997; genus UBA2645. The sequence goes on along the minus strand of CAINKA010000102.1, from coordinate 1,459 downwards.
ACATCTGAGCCTTTGCGGAAATTTCCTTTGGCACGAGATCCGTAGAGAATAACTTTTTCAACAGCAGGAAATTTATTAAAAACAGAATTTATTTTTTGGATTGATTCATCGCTCAGACCGTATTTCACGCTTCTGCTTCCTCTTTTAATTTTTCGAACTTCTTTTTGAAAAGCACAAATTCAGCAAAATATTTTTTTACGATTGCTTGGAAAATTTTTTCTGAAGTGTCTTGGTTGTAGGTGTGACTAGTTTGATTGCGATCTTCAATCATCTCCATCCAAACCTCACCGTCATTGATTAAATTTACTTTAAATGCTTCACGAACCGCATCTTTTGAACCAAAAATTTCTTTCAATCCGCGCGCTTGCAAAAAATCTTTTAGGACATTCCAAGCCAATTCGTGGGTATATTCAAAAGATTGGATCAGGCCTTGTTTTTCTAGCTCAGAAAGCTGGCGAGCTCTGGTAATTTCCACAGCTTTTTCAAGCTGCAGAAAAGCCTTCAAAAAATTGTTAAATCTTTGGATGTAGCGGATGTCTTTTTTCATAAATTTTGAAATTACTCAATGTCATGCTGAGCCTGTCGAAGCATGATTCAAGGTACGTGCCCAGAATCATGCTTCGACAGGCTCAGCATGACATTGAGGAATGTGACAAAGAAAAAACTAAACGTCCAAATTCACCACCTTCAGCGCATTTTCCTGAATAAAATCCCTCCGCGGCTCCACCACATTCCCCATCAAAATCGAAAAGGTTTGGTCAGCTTCGTCATATTGATCGACCTTCACTTGAAGCAGCGTGCGATTGGCGGGATCGAGTGTAGTTTCCCAGAGTTGTTCGGCGTTCATTTCTCCGAGACCTTTGAAACGTTGGGTGGTGACGCCTTTTTTGCCGGCTTCCAAAATCATGTTCATCAACTCGAGCGGTTTGTGCGCGGTACGTTCTTCTTCGCCGCGGATGAATTTTAATGCGCCTTCAAAATCACCGGCGATTTGGTCTTTTATTTGAGCGAGGACCGTGACTTCAGGAAGATCAAAATAAGTTTTTTTCACGGCAAAAATTGTTTTGACGCCTCTTGTTTCTTTGGTGATTTCGATGTCTTCCGCGTCAGTGATTGCAGCCTTCCACGATAATTCATCATTGGCATTGCTGGCGAAAATTTTCTCGATTTTTGTCACCAAACTTTTCGCTTTGGTTTGATTGCCAATCCAGGCTTTGTCGAAGGCTCCTGCCAGCGCTAAATTTTCGGCAATGTCAGTTGGGATGACGCGCGAGAGATTTTGGATGAGCTGCGAAAATTTTCCAAGCTTGGCGGTGAAATCGTGGAGATCAGCGCCAGCACGGTCTCCCGCCTTGGATTTCAAAATCGCACCATTGAGCGCATTGTCGATTACGTAGGTTTGAAGCGCTTGTTCATTTTTCAAATAAACTTCGCTCGAACCTTTTTTGACTTTGTAAAG
>CAINKA010000101.1 GCA_903849835.1 uncultured Alphaproteobacteria bacterium | reverse complement strand
CTTCGACAGGCTCAGGGCGACATTTTGCTGCGTCTAAAAATTTCCCAAATTCTCAAATGAAACCCTACGACGTCGTAATAATTGGAGCAGGCGCGGCAGGATTAATCTGTGCTGCAACCGCTGGCGCCCAAGGTGGAAAGGTGGGTCGCAGGGTTTTGTTAATTGACCACGCGGAAAGCGTCGGAAAAAAAATCCGCATTTCTGGCGGTGGCAGATGCAACTTCACCAACCTCCACACAAGTCCGAAAAATTTTATTTCCAGCAATCCTCATTTCTGCGTTTCAGCCTTGCAGCGCTTCACTGCACAAGATTTTATTTCTTTGTTAAAAAAACACGAAATCGCCTTTCACGAAAAAACTTTGGGGCAACTTTTCTGCGATTTTTCTTCGCAGCAAATTATTGAAATGTTGCTGAAAGAATGTGCGGCGGGAGGAGTTGAGATTTGGTTGGAAAAACAAGTCAGCGAAATCAAAAAATCTGAAAATTTTTTTGAAATGAAAGTCGGGGAAGAATCGGTTCAAGCCACGTCCCTCGTAATCGCAACTGGCGGGTTCTCAATTCCAAAAATGGGTGCGACAGGATTTGGTTACGACGTGGCGCGGCAATTTAAACTCAAAATTATTCAACCAATTCCCGCACTCGTGCCCCTAACTTTCGACGAAAAATTATTGGCGAAAACAAAAGTTCTTTCCGGCGTTTCTGCTGATGCGGAAGTTTCTTGCGGTAAAATAAAATTCCGCGAAGCGGTTTTGTTTACCCATCGTGGAATCAGTGGCCCAGCGGTTTTGCAGATTTCGTCTTACTGGAATAAAGGCGAAAAAATTACGATTAATTTTTCTCCTGAGCGCGAAATTTTTTCGTGGTTGCAGGAAGAAAAAAAATCCAAGCCCCAAGGGAATAAAAAACAAGAAATCCAAAATATTTTAGCACAAATTTTACCAAAAAGTTTGGTGAATTTTATTTTAGAAGAAGTCGGTCACCGCGGATTTTTGGCCGATCTTTCGAACCAAAAACTAAAAGAAATCGCAAATTTTGTAAATGCATGGAGCCTTGTCCCCAGTGGCACCGAAGGCTTCGCCAAAGCCGAAGTAACTTGCGGCGGAATCGACACTAACGAAATTTCTTCCAAAAGTTTTGAAGCAAAAAAACAGCGCGGATTATTTTTTATTGGCGAAGTTTTAGATGTGACGGGATGGCTCGGCGGCTTTAATTTTCAGTGGGCTTGGGCATCGGGGAAAGCTTGTGGGGAGTGGGTTTAAAAGGATTTAACATTTAGCATTTAGCATTTAACTTCTCGAGATCCCTTCAACAACTAAACAAAAAAATGACAGCAGAAAAACCAAAAATTCCAGAATTCAAACCAGTAAAAAAACTTTCTCCATTCGTTACAGACCCTTACAACACAAGGGGCGGCAAGGGTGGTAAAAAAAGTGGAATTATTTCAACTGGCGGTGCGGTGAAAGGTGGAAAAAATATTAGCGTGCCGAAATTTAAAGGTGGCAGTGGTGGTGACCGCTAGTTCAAACGCAGATAAAATTTCTCGTAAAAAGATTTTTTCAACTTTTTTAAAATTCGGATTTTTAGCTTGGGGTGGTCCCGTGGCGCAACTGGCGCTGATTCGCGAGGAGCTGGTGGAAAAGAAAAAATGGATCAGTGCGGAGAAGTTCAAAAAAATTTTAGCGATTTACCAAATTTTACCTGGGCCGGAAGCGCACGAAATGTGTGTTCACATCGGCGTGATGAAGGGAGGAAGAATTGGCGGGATGCTGGCCGGACTTGGCTTCATGGCACCTGGGTTTTTCTTGATGTTGCTGCTTTCTTTTCTCTATTTGCATTTTGGCAAGGCGCAATTGGCGCCGATTTTTTTATTCGTGATTCCCGTGGTGACGGCGCTAATTATTCGCGCGCTGCATCGGATTGGAGCGCATGTGGTCAGCAGCCACAGAGTTATTCCGCCATTTATTGCGGCGGTGATTTTAACTTTGTTTGACGTCAATTTTGCGGTGATTTTTTTGATCGCGGTGGCTTGGGAGATGTTGTGGGGTAAAAATAAAAAGCTGCTGGCAATCGTGATTTGCGCTGCGCTGGTAGTAGTCATGCTGAGCTTGTCGAAGCATGATTCTGGGCACGTACCTCGAATCATGCTTCGACAGGCTCAGCATGACATCGAAATTGATAGCACAAAGAATAATTCTGAAATTTTCCTCTCCGGATTAAAAGGCGGATTAACCTCATTCGGAGGCGCTTACACCACGATTCCCATACTTCAACGCGACATGGTTGGAAAATATTCAGCCATCACCGACGAAACTTTTTTAGACGCACTAGCCGTTTCCAGTATCATCCCCGCACCGCTAATTATCTTCGCCACGTTCTTGGGATACATCGCTTCCGGCCTTGCCGGCGCTGTGCTCATCACCATCGGCATGTTCTTGCCGGCATTCGCTTTTTCAATCATCGGCTTCAATTATTTGGAAAAAATAATCGAAAATAAAATGCTGCAGGGAATTTTAGAATCCATCGCCGCCGCAGTCGTAGGGTTATTCGCCGTCACTGCGCTAGAAATTTTTTCCAAATCAATCACCAGTTTTTTGTCGCTCGCAATTTTCGCCGTGGCTTTATTTTTATTTTACAAAGTGAAAAAAAATTGGATCACGCCGGCATTAATTTTAACGGCTGGAATCGCTGGAATTTTAAATTAAAAATTTATGGAAAATAACGAAACCGATCAGCTTCTAACCAATGAGGGCGCCTATTTAGAGCGGCTGCGCAAAATCGTCGAAGACAGCATCGAGCAAGAAAAATTAATCATTAACAACTTACTAAATCCGCCGGCGGAAATTTTGTCGCGCGGGCAAAAAATTTCGGACAAGGTGGCGAATTTTGGGGGCAGTTGGAAATTCATAATTTCTTTTTTTGCGACGCTGATTTTGTGGATTTTTTTCAACGTGATGTTGGCGATGAAGGCCTTTGATCCTTATCCATTCATCTTGCTTAACCTAGTGCTGTCCTGCATCGCGGCACTACAAGCGCCCGTGATTATGATGAGTCAAAATCGTCTCGAAGAGAAAGATCGCAAGCGCAGCGAAAATGATTATTTGATCAATTTAAAAGCCGAAATTCAGATCAGAAGTTTGCACCAAAAAATTGATTTGTTGATCGAGGAAGAAATTAAAATGCTGTTTGAATCGCAGGCGAAGCAGTTGGAGATTTTGAAGAGAGTTGAGGCGAGAATGGGAAGTTAAACTCATCGTCATGCTAAAAACCCAGTGTCATGCTGAGCCTGTCGAAGCATGATT
>CAINKA010000100.1 GCA_903849835.1 uncultured Alphaproteobacteria bacterium | reverse complement strand
GAGCTGATTTATCACTGAAAATTTTCGGCGAAGATCTTGCGGTGCTGATGGAAATTACTGAGAAAATAAAAAACCTGCTTCACGAAAAACCGGCAATAAAGGAGATCGAAGAGGATTTTATTAACTCTATCCGCAAAGGCTCGTTCATTGATGTCGTGCCTAATTACACCCAAATTGCCAAACATCAAATTACGATTTCTGATGTTAACAATGACCTAAAGGATGCGATGGCCGGCATTCAGGTTGGGAATTTTTATGCGACAGAATTTCCAATCTCAATCGTTCTGCATTTAAGCGAAAAGAGCCGCAACGATATGGGTGCAATTGGTAAAATTCCAGTGGGGCTATCAGACGGCGGAAGCTTTCCATTATCAAAAGTTACCAACTTGCGCGAAAGTGAAGACATCACGTCAATTCCACGATTGTTTGGCAAAAGATATTCCAGTCTTTCAATCTATTTGAAAAACACCGATTACGCCGGATTCATCGAAAATGCCGAAGCAGAAATCACCAAAAATAACATCGTGCCAGCCGGTTATTACCTTGAATGGGGCGGCAGATTTGAAAATCTTAACAGCGCTAAAAAACAAATCTTCATTATCATCCCGCTGATCTTGCTGATGATATTTTTTATGCTCTACAAAATGTTTGGCTCGCTGAAAAATGTTGCGGTGGTTTTCTCTTCGGTGCCTTTCGCCTTAAGTGGAGCGATTACGCTGCTGTTTATCTGTCACATTCCAATCACGATTTCGGTTTATATCGGCTTCATTGCACTGATCGGGATTAGTCTTTTGAATTCGATAATCCTCATCGACACTTTCAAACATAATAATGATTTAAGGCTTACCTGCCTCTCAAGATTGCGACCAATCTTGATGACTGCGATTGTGGCCAGTCTTGGCTTTTTACCAATGGCATTCGGACACGGAATCGGCTCAGAAGTTCAGCAGCCAATCGCTATAACCGTAATCGGCGGTATCATCAGCTCAACGATTGCGACACTGATTTTAAGTCCGGTTTTGATCAAAAATTTTATTAATCAAAAAGAATAACTAACTATGAAACTTCCTCTAAACGACAAAAAATTTATTTTCCTGCTTGCGGCAATTGCTGTAGTAGTTGGCTTGGAAGTGCTTTCCATTTTAGGCATTAACATTCCTATGCCTTACGCACCTTTTATTTTCGCGGCATTTATTTTTGGCATTGGTCATAATGTAATTTTAAGTGGCGTAAAAGCCTTAACCAAACTTAATTTTAGCAGCATTAATCTGTTGATGTTAATCGCGGTGATTGGTGCGTTTTATTTGGGAGAATATCCCGAAGCAGCAGTTGTAATTGTTCTCTATGTTTTGGGCGAGAGACTGGAAGATATCGGCATCGAAAATAGCAAATCTGCTTTAGATAATTTGGTCAGTAAAGCTCCTAAAACCGCTACTTTAAAAGCTACGGGGGAAAATGTTGCGATTGATAAAATTGCTATCGGAACAGTTATTCAGATCAGACCAGGCGAGTTAATTCCTTTGGATGGAAAAATTATTTCCGGCGAAACTTCTGTCGATGAAGCCACGATCACCGGAGAGCCAATTCCTAAAGATAAACATGTTGGCGATAATTTATTTGCCGGAACGCTTAACCAGCATGGGTTTGTTGAAATGGAAACCACTAAACTTTCCACCGATACAACTTTCTCAAAAATCATCCGCCTTACATTCGAAGCCTCTACTCACAAATCTGATACTCAAAAATTTATTCAGAAATTTTCTACTTATTACACGCCTGCCATCATTGCGATGTCGATATTACTTTTTTTAATTCCGGTTTTCGTTCTAGGTTTGGATTCAAAACATTGGCTCCAGCAGGCCATTGCGCTTCTGGTGATCGCATGTCCTTGTGCTTTGGTTATTTCAACGCCTGTGGCAATTTACGCCGCTATTGGCAACGCCTCCGCAAAAGGTGCTTTGGTTAAAGGTGGAAAATTTATTGAAGCGATGGCAAGTATCAAAGCAATCGCACTAGACAAAACCAGAACTATTACTTTCGGCAATCCGATTGTTTCTGATGTAATACCTCTTAACGAAACAAGTCGCGAAGAGCTATTAGCCTGCGCTTCTGGAGCCGGAATTCTTTCCGAACATCCATTGTCACAAGCAATAGTTAAGACCACCAAACAAGAGGGTTTTGAGCCACACCCAGTTGAAAATTTTAAAAGCGTAACCGGCAAAGGAGCGATCGCCAAATGTATGGTGTGCGAAGATGAAACTGTTTATTTGGGCAAACTTCCATTTATTAAAGAGCATCAACATGTTACGCCTGAAGCCGAAGAAATTGTAGCACGACTTTCATCCCAAGGAAAAACAAGCGTGGTAGTAAGCTTCGGTGATGGAGTAGCTGGGATCATTGGCTTAATGGATGAAATTAAACCCGACAGTGCTAACGCATTAAAAGAAATAAAAGCGTTAGGAATTGAGCCTGTAATGCTTACTGGCGACAATCAACATTCCGCCCAATATATCGCTTCACAGGTAGGAATTGAAAAAATATTCGGTAATTTATTGCCCGAAGATAAGTCGGCAAGAATCACAGAATTATTGCAGCAATATCAGAATGTAGCAATGGTTGGTGATGGAATAAATGACGCACCAGCACTTGCTCAAAGCACTGTTGGAATTGCAATGGGAGCAGCAGGAAGCGACACCGCAATTGAGACCGCAAACATCGCTTTGATGAATGACAAACTTTCTCTTATCCCTTTTTTAGTTCGCTTAAGCAGAGCAACTTTGCGACAAATCAAACTTAACACTGCCGGCGCGATACTCGTAAAAGTTATTTTTATTGCTCTGGCATTTCTCGGTCACAGCAATTTGGTGTTTGCCATTGCAGCTGATGTGGGAGTAACGCTAGTGGTAATTTTTAGAAGTTTGAATCTGATGAAATTTGAGAATTCTTCCGAGGAAATAGGTTTGCAAAAAATGAAGTTGGCAAATTTTCCTCAAGAAAAACACTCGCATAAAACTAAAAAATCTGATTGTTGTTAAGAATAATTCATTTCACTCATTTGAAGAAATTATGAAAAAAGTTTTATTTCTCTTAAGTTTTTTAATTACATTCCAAGCCTTACCGGTGCTGGCTAAAACCTATGATCTTGAGATCAAAAAACAGAATGTGTTTATCACTGGCAAGGCGGTTGAAGCGATCACAATAAATAATTTAATTCCTGGTCCAACTTTACGCTGGCAAGAAGGGGAAGATGTTGTGATGCAGGTTAAAAACTCGATGAATGAAACAACTTCGATTCACTGGCACGGAATTTTGCTTGATGGAAAATTTGATGGAGTGCCTGGATTAAACGGATTTCACGGCATTGCACCGCACACAACTTTCACTTACAAATTCAAAATCAGGCAGAATGGAACTTACTGGTATCACTCCCACTCCAATTTGCAGGAAGCTCAGGGTGTTTATGGTTCGATTGTTATTGAACCAAGCGAAACCAAAACTGATCGCGACTATGTCATCGTGCTTTCTGACTTCAGTGAAGAAAATCCAAATACCATTTTAAACAATCTCAAAATCGACTCCGGATATTACAACTACAACAAGCGCACGATTTTTACTTTTTTTAAAGATATAAAAAAGAACGGATTTTCTGACACGATACGCGATTATATGGATTGGGGCTCAATGCGTATGGACCCTACAGATTTATCTGATGTCACCAAATATCATTTCTTAACAAATGGCAAAACCGCAGAACAAAATTGGACTGGGATTTTTAAAAAAGGTGAACGCATAAAACTGCGTTTCATCAACGCTTCAGCGATGACAATTTATGATGTTTCAATCCCTGGTCTTAAAATGAAATTGGTAGAAGCCGATGGTCAACCAGTTAAGCCAATCTCAATTGATGAATTCCGTTTTGGCGTGGCTGAAACTTATGATGTCATCGTTGAGCCAAAAGAAGATAAGGCTTACACAATTTTTGCCGAATCACTTGACCGCACTGGCTATGCCAGAGGAACTCTCGCACCAAAAGAAGGAATGGAAGGCAAAATTCTACCAATGCGACCAAGAGCAGTTTTAACAATGGCTGATATGGCAATGGGCGGAATGGATCATAGCAGCATGCAAGGCATGAGTGAGGATGAAATGGGAGACATGAAAAATATGGATCACTCAAAAATGGGGCATGATATGAGTGGGATGAATATGAATGATGTAAAAAGCGGCTGGGCTGAGCGCGGTACGCCAAAAGGCAACAAAGCTTTAGAATATTCCGATCTGATTTCTCTTCATCCGCAAAAAGATTTGCGCCAACCGACTCGTGAAATCGAATTTAAGTTTGGCGGCAGCATGAATCGTTACATCTGGACAATTAACGGTGAAAAATTCCCAAAACCAATGCACTTGAAATATGGCGAAAGAGTGCGCCTGAAGTTTGTTAATGAAACCATGATGGCACATCCAATCCATTTGCACGGCATGTTCATGCAGCTTGAAAATGGACAGAGTATGAAATGGATGCCAAATAAACATACGGTGCTTTTGCCTCCCGCACAAACTGTTACATTGCTTTTAACGGCCGATGAAGCTGGCGAATGGGCATTTCACTGCCACCTTCTGCTTCATATGGCAAGCGGCATGATGACCTCTGTTACCGTTGATAAGGAGGGCAAATAATGAGAGTTAAATTTTTCTTAAAATCCTGTCTGGCATTTTTTCTATTTGCCAAAATCGCTTTAGCTGAGGAAGTAAAACAAGGCATGAATCATGGCGATGATCATCAGCAGATATTTCACGCCTTTACTCTAGAAGCCGATGTTGGAGAAGCTCAAGATGGCAGCTCAAAAGGTTTCGATTTTTCGGGTTGGGTTGGCGGAGATTATAACAGATTGTGGCTGAAAAGCGAAAAGAAAAATTATGGGAATTATGAGCAGAAATTTGAAGCCCAAGCATTTTATAGCCGCAACATTGCACAATTCTGGGATGCGCAAGTAGGTGTGTCGCATGACTTTAGTACAGATTTTACTTCGCAAAATCTGAATTATTTAACCATCGGACTTGAAGGTCTTGCCCCGCAAATGTTTGAAACTGAAGCACAACTCTTTTTAAGTGAAAAAGGAAATTACAGCGCCAGATTTAAGCAGGAAGTTGATATTTTTATAACTCAAAGATTGATCACGCAGCCTTACTTTGAGACAGAAATTTTTGCGCAGAATGTTGAAGAGTTGGAAGTAAGATCAGGTATTTCCGATTTTGAAATCGGCGTTGCAACGCGCTACGAAATCACTCGCAAATTCGCCCCATATTTTGCACTTCGCTATCACACCAAAACTTTCGGCACCGCGGATTTGGCAAAGCAACTTGGCCAAAGAGTTGATAATTTTATCGTTGCCGCAGGGATAAGAGTAAGATTCTAAAACGGCGACAAGTTCGCAAAAAAGCCAATAAACCTACTTGGAGCTCTCTCAATTTCGATTTTTCAAATCACATTTTAATATGACAAGTTCGTAAATGAGACAAAAATTTTGCCCGTAGAAATGCCGAGATGAGTTTAGTGAGACATCACAAAGCCTATATTTAGAGGCTAAACTGCTTGAGGAAGGTTAAGCATATTTGGAGAAACGGAGAGAAAAATACCGAGAAATTGGCAGCAATTCAGAATGTCAGAGAAGAAGCGGTGAAGGCGAATCAAAAAATACAACCCCCCTTGATCCCGCAAATACAGGGATTGGAGGGGATATAAAAAATTACAAAAACTGAGCGGAGATAGTTTTTGAGCTGTAGTTATGGCGGAAGGAGAGAGATTCGAACTCTCGTATGGTGTTACCCATAACACGCTTTCCAAGCGTGCGCCTTAAGCCTCTCGGCCATCCTTCCATAAAAATTGCTTCTTGTAGGGGCGCTGACCCATGTGTCGGCCCGCAGGCGACCACAAGGGTCGCCCCTACGTCCAACATCGAATTTAATTTTTTTCTTTATTCAATTTTTTCGCAATCACCCATTGCTGTAAAATTGAAAGGCTGTTGCTCCAAGTCCAGTAAATCACTAATCCGGCGGGGAACGCGGCTAAAACGAAAGTCAACACGTATGGCATCCATTTTAAAATTTTTGCTTGGGTTGGATCCGAAGTTGTGGGGCTGAGTTTTTGTTGAATAACCATCGTGACCCCCATCAATATTGGCCAGAGGCCGATGGTGAAAGTGCTGCTGACATTGAATGGCAAGAGGCCGAACAAGTTAAAAATCGAAGTTGGATCTGGAGCGGAGAGATCGTGAATCCAGCCGTAGAACTGCGCCTGGCGCATGTCGAGCGTGACAAAAATCACTTTGTAGAGCGAAAAGAAAATCGGAATTTGCAACAAAACCGGCAAACAGCCAGACGCTGGATTAACTTTTTCGCGCTTGTAGAGCTCCATCATTTCGCGGTTCATCGCGATTTTATCGTCTTTAAATCTTTCGCGAAGCGCATCGATTTTTGGCTGTAATTTTTTTACTCTACCAATTGCGGCGTAAGATTTGTTAGCCATCGGAAACAATGCCAGCTTGACCAGAACCGTCATCGCTAAAATCGCTAAACCAAAATTTCCTAAAAATCTGTTTAAAAATTCGATGATGAAAAAGAACGGTTTTGTCAAAAAATAAAACCATCCGAAATCAATCGCGCGATCGAAAAGTTTGATGTTTAGATCCGTTGCATATTGGTCGAGAAGCCTGACTTTCTTGGCTCCAGCGAAGATGTGATGATCGAGTTTTAATTTTTCGCCCGCAGCAATTTTGAATTCTTGTCCGATAAATTCGGAGTTAAAAAAATTATTTTGGTTGGAAAAATTGTGACTGAAATTTGCGCTGTAAGTCATCGACTTGTCAGGGATGATGGAGCTAAGCCAGTATTTGTCGGAGATGCCAAGCCAGCCACCAGATTTTTCGCTGGCATTGTTGGTAAAACTTTGTTGCTTTTCTTTTGTGATGTCGCTGTAAGTGGTTTCGTGCAAAATGTTTTCGAACACGCCAATCGGGCCTTCGTGAAGGATGTAAACTGATTTCTGGATGTTGTTTAAAACGCGATTAATCCTGCCGTAATTCGCGATTGAAATTTCTGATTTTGAATGATTTTTAACTTCCTGTGAAACGCTGAACATGTAGTTCTCATCGAGCGCGATGTGGATCAGAAATTCGACGCCGATTTTGTTTTTCCACGATAAAATAATTGGATTTTGTGGCGTTAATTTTTTGCCGTTACTTTTCCAAATCGTGTTTGGATTTGGAAGCTCGAGAGCAGAATTGGAGCTGATCCAGCCCATGTCAGCGAAATATCTTTCTTTGCTTTCTGATGGAGAGAAAAGTGTAACCTCTTCTTTTTTTTCTGTGGTTTTAAAATATTTGGCGAGGGTTAAATCGTCGAAGCGCGCGCCCTTGAGGGAGATTGATCCGTGTAAATTTTCACTTTCAATCGTGATGCGATTTTTTGCATCTGCTGATAAAATTTCGTCACGATTTTTTAGGGCTAAAAGTGTTTCGATAGGTTTTGTTGGAATTGCTGTAGACGCTTTGTTTTCAGCGCTTTTGACGGGAGTTGCTGATGCGGTTTGTTGCGCCAAATTTCTTCTTTGCTCATCTTGTTTTTCGATTCTTGGCTTTTCGTAAAGCCACGTCCAGCTCAATAAAATTGCGGCAGAAAGAGCGGTAGCGATTAGGACATTTTTGTTGTTGGGCTGTTGCATTAGTTTGTGAAAAATTTGTTTTCTAGATCTTGGTGAAAATCAACGATCCAATGAGAGTTATTGCCAGCGGAATATTTTTTAATTTTTGACGATTCTTTGTGAATTAAAATTACGTTTCCTGATGTTGGATAGAGACTGTCGGGAAGTGGTTGTGCAGCGTCTTCTTCAAGCAAACAAAAATCACATTTTTTAAATCCAAATTTTTCTAGAACTTGTTCGAAATCTTGTAGTTCGGTTTCGTGAATTAATTTTAAATTCAACTCTTTCACTTCTCCATCAACTGCGATAACTGGTGAAATCCCCTTCTCTTCAAGGTCGCGCACCAATTCTTGGATGAGGATTTTATTACCCTCCTTCATCCCCTCTTCGGTTTTTTTCAAAATTTCTTCGCTACGCATAAGTTTTTTCCCACAAATTTTTGTTAAGAATTATGAATTGATCTTCGTTTTTTTGTGCAACTTCAACTAGCTCTAATCCGCTCGCCTCATAGATTGTGGCGGTGTCGACGATTTTTAAATAACTTTTCAAATTGTCGAGGCCTCTGCGAAATCTTCGGTGGATTACGAGAGGTTCGATATTATGCCCTCCCTTGCTCACTCTAGTCAAGACCCTTTCATGGGCGAGCTCCGGATTGTCCAATGTTAAAAAAATCAAGTTCACTTTATAGCCGCAAGATTGGGATTTGCGGATCAGATTGAGATAAGTTTTTGCGGATAAAGTTGTTTCGAAAGCGAAGCCCATTTTTTCGTTTAGCAGGAAATCCATGCGGTTTAGCATCAGGCGGCCAGCGGAGATTGCGGATTTCTCTGGATTTTCTGGAGAAAGAATTTTTGCGATTTCATCGGCGTTAACGAATTCGTTACTTTTCAAAAAATTTGGCAAAAGCGTGACGCGAGCATGGGAAGTTTTTCCCGCGCCATTTGGCCCTGCGATGATGTGAATCTGCCTATCTGACATTTTTCTTTTTTTGTGGTTTTGATTGCACTAGGCATTCTTTCAATGCCTCTTCGATCCTAGAGATTGGCTTGATCGTCAACTTATTCAAAACTTCTTTCGGCATGTCTTCGAGATCTTTTTTATTCGATTCGGGGATCAAAACGGTTTTGATTCCGCCACGAAGCGCAGCCAGCAATTTCTCTTTCAAGCCGCCAATTTCTAAGACTTTGCCAGTCAGAGTAATTTCTCCTGTCATCGCAATATCTTTGCGAATTGCTTTGTTGGTTAAAATCGAAACTAGCGTGACGCAAAGCGCGACGCCAGCGGAAGGTCCATCTTTCGGAGTTGCTCCTTCGGGAACGTGGATATGAAAATCATATTTGTTGAAAGTTTTGGAGTTAATTTTGAGATCCTTCGCGATAGATCTGGTATAGCTTAAAGCCGCATGCGCTGATTCTTTCATCACTTTGCCGAGACTCCCGGTAGTTTGAATTTTGCCGCTGCCTTCGAATTTTAATGCTTCGATGTCGAGCAAGTCTCCGCCATATTCCGTGTAGGCTAAGCCGGTTGCGACTCCGACTAAATCTTTTTCTCTCGCGATGCCGTGATGCTTTTTTTCTATGCCGGCATATTTGTGCAAATTTTTGTTGGTGATTGCCAAGGATTTGAAAGTTTTTGTGACGATTTCTTTCGCTGCTTTACGCGCCAGATTGGCTATTTCACGGCTTAAATTGCGGACTCCGGCTTCGAAAGTATAGCGACGAATCAGAGTTAAAATCGCCTCGTCATTGATTAAAAATTCTTCTTTGCTCAAGCCATTTTCTTTGCGCTGCTTGTCGAGCAAATGTTCTTTGGCGATGTGCAATTTTTCATTTTCGGTATAGCCGGAAAGTTTGATGATTTCCATGCGATCGCGTAGCGGAACCGGAATGGTTGCGATGCTGTTGGCGGTAGCGACGAACATCACGTTGGAAAGGTCATATTCGACCTCGAGATAATGATCGGAAAAGTTGGAATTTTGCTCTGGATCTAAAACTTCCAAAAGCGCAGCAGATGGGTCGCCGCGAAAGTCATGCGACATTTTGTCGATCTCATCAAGCAGCATCAGGGGATTGACCGTGTGAGTTTTGCGCATCGATTGAATGATGCGTCCCGGCATTGAGCCGATGTAGGTGCGACGATGTCCGCGAATTTCAGATTCATCGCGAACTCCACCTAAAGAAACTTTGACATATTTGCGATTCAGACTTTCAGCGATCGACTTGGCCAAAGAAGTTTTTCCGACTCCCGGTGCGCCGACCAAGCATAAAATTGGTCCTTTCGAATCTTTGGTTTTCATCTGCACCGCGATAAATTCGATGATGCGTTCTTTAACTTTTTCCAAGCCGTAATGATGCTGGTCGAGAATTGCTTTTGCCTTTTCCAAACTATCCATTGGTTCGCTTTTTTCTGTCCAAGGAAGTGAGCAAATCCAATCGAGGTAATTACGCACCACGCCTGATTCGGAAGAGTATGGATTCATTTTTTTCAACTTGGCTAATTCCGAATCGCATTTCTTTTTTACCTCTTCCGACAGAGTTAATTTTGCGAGTTTTTCTTCGATTTCTTTGGTTTCATTTTCCTCATCATGACCCAATTCTTTTTTGATATTTTTGAGCTGCTCATTAAGATAAATTTCCTTTTGGCTCTTCGCGAATTTTTCGTGAACCGACTTGTTGATGCGCTCTTCCGCCTGCCCGATTTCAATTTCAGTTTTTAAAATTTCTAAAATTTTATAGAGTTTTTTTGTGAGATCATCTTCCTCCAAAATTTGCTGCTTGTTGCTGATGGAGCTGTTGACGTAAGTGGCGATGAGATAAGCAATTTCATAGGGCGAGCGCACTTTGGTGAGCGAGTTTAAAATTTCTGGCGTGATGCGTTTATTGTGAGCGGCATAGTTTTTAAAACTGTCCAAACAAGCTTTGATGAGGCCGAGAGATTCCTTGTCGTCGATAGAAAAATTTAATTCGGGAGAGGTTTCGATTTCGCAAAGAAAAAATTTTTCAGTTGGAATAATATTTTTTAATTTAGCGCGAAGAAGACCTTGGATGATGATTTTGAGCGTTCCGTCTGTAGTGCGGATGGTTTCGATAACTTTGCATAAAGTTCCGAAAGTGTGGAGATTTTTTTGATCGAAATCGTCGTGATCAGGGTTGGTTTGAGTGATTGCAAAAACTGGCAAATTTAATTTGCGTGCTTCTTCAACCGAGTTCAAAGATTTTTCTCTGCCGACTAAAATCGTCGTCGTCATCTGCGGAAAAATTACGACATCACGCAAAGGCAAACTGTGAAAAACTTGCGGTTGAATTTGTTGTTCGGTCATGATTTAAATGGGGTTGAGGCTTTGCAAGGAGCGTGTCGCGAAAGGTGCGAAATTTATTAACTGTTTT
The DNA here is from genome assembly GCA_903849835.1 of uncultured Alphaproteobacteria bacterium. GTDB lineage: Bacteria > Pseudomonadota > Alphaproteobacteria > Rickettsiales > UBA1997 > UBA2645. Next base: position 16,515 of record CAINKA010000100.1, on the reverse strand, counting down.
ACAAATTACAATGGCAATAGCTCTGACATTTTTGGTTACGATCAGCGGTTCTGTGAGTTTATTTTTTTATTTTTTAGCGAAAAAAAATCAGCAATTTGGTCAGATAAAAGGGCGATTAGAGCAATCGGAAAATGAAATAAATTTTCTGCGCTTGGAAAAAGAAAAATCAGAAAAGAAATCATCAGAAAAAATTGATTTGCTGCAAGAAAAAATTTTGGATTTTGAAAAACAAAATGAGCTGTTAAAGCAATCCCAACAACAACTCGAAAGACATAAGCAAGAATGGACTAAAGACAAAGAAACCATGCTTCTGCAACTTTCTTCCGAGATGATGAAAAAAAATAATGAGCAGCAAAATCAGATGAGTTTGGATCAGCAAGAAGCGGTGAAAAAAATTACCGAAAATCTGTTCAAAAATTTTGAAAATGTGACGGCAAAATTATCCGCCTTGGATGATGAAGTAAAAAAATCAGCGAAAGAAATTGATCACACCAAATCAGCGCTGCTCAGCCCCGGAGGCGCAGGAAGAACTTCGGAAATCACGCTCGAAAATATTTTAAAAGCTTCGAATTTAATGGAAAAAGAAAATTTAAATTCCGTCGGCGATTACGTTTTGCAATCGCATTTTGGATCTGCTGCAGCTAGTGAAGCAAAGCGTCCTGACGCAATTCTATTTTTACCGAGCGAGCAAATTCTTGTAATCGATAGCAAATCTTCTCCGCATTTTTTTGAATTTGCTGATGCGGAAAAAAGTCGTGATGAATCGCATCAAAAAGAAATTTTAACCAAAATAAAAGAATCATTCCGCAGGCATCTCGAAGACTTGAAGCGCAAGGATTATTCGAAGTTTTTATTCGAAGAATTGCGCGCAAAAAATTCTTCGGATTACAAAATTTTTTTGGTGATGTTTTTACAAACTGAGCAGATGTTGGAAGTGATAAAAAAAGTGGATAAAGATTTTGAGCAGAGAGCCTTCGAAGCCGGAATTATCGTGGCTACTCCCGTGGTGTTAATCCATCTTTTATCCAACGTAAAATTTGTGATTGATCGCTTTAAACAGGAAAAAAATATTGAGATTTTAAAAGTAGAAATCGGAAAATTATTGGACGGATTAGTGGCGATTGTGAAAGAATCGGGAGAGTTGGGAAGGTCGATAAACAAAGCGCTGCTGGGCTATAACAAGCTCGCAAAAAATTTAAATCGTGCGACGGTTTTGAGCAAAAATATTTCCGAACTTGGAATCGAAGGAAAAAAATCTGGCGAGGTGAAATTGCTGGAGGAGTTTGAGGTTGGTGATGTGTAGGGGCGACCCTTGTGGTCGCCCGCAGGCCTCACGGGCTGGCACAAGGCCAGCCCCTACAGTTTCAAATCCGAATTTTTATGCAGATCAACATTCAACACCAAGCCAAAGCCAATCATCATCGAAGCCATGATTGTGCCGCCGTAGGAGACGAAAGGAAGTGGTGCGCCGACGACTGGAATTAAGCCCATCCCCATCCCGATATTGATGAACATGTGGACGAAAAAAATATTGATGACGCCCATCGTAAGTAGGCGACCATATTGATGCTTTGTTTTTGTCGCGATGGAAATTCCGATGGCGATTATTGCCGAATAAACTGCGATGGTGAAAAAACTTCCGATGAATCCGAGCTCTTCAGAAAGCATCGTAAAAATAAAATCCGTTTGTTTTTCTGGTAAAAAATTTAGCTGACCTTGTGTTCCGTTCAGAAAACCCTTGCCGAATAAGCCTCCAGAGCCGATCGCGATTTTGGACTGAATGATGTTGTAACCACTTCCGAGTGGATCGTTATTTGGATTTAAAAAAGTTAAGACTCGCTGCTTCTGATAATCGTAAAGAACGAAATGCCAAACGAATGGAATTGCAGTTAAAATTCCGACGCCAACTACGGCGAATTTCCACATCCTAACTCCGGCTAAAAATAAAATTGAAATACCTACTATCGCTAGAATTGCCGCAGTTCCAAGATCTGGTTGATGAAAAATAAAAACGGTGGGAACTGCGATTAAAATCAGCGGAATAATTACGAATTTTATTTTGCCAATGTTCTGCATTTCGATGCTGTAAAAATAGCGAGCTAAAGCGAAGACGGTGCAAACTTTCATAATTTCCGAAGGCTGAATTGTGAGAGGTCCGATGCGAAACCATCTCGTCGCACCCATTGCGTTGTGACCCATGATGTCAACGATGATCACCATTGTCAGTGCAATCGCATAAAAAATGTATGAGGCCTTGAACCAAATTTTTATGTCGGTTACTGCGATGAAAATCATCAAAGGAAAAAACAAACAGAAAAATAGGAGCTGCCTTATAAGCCATGGTCTGAAGCTGCCTCCTCCAGCGGAGTAAAGCATTAAAAACCCAACGAAAGCTAGGATGATGATGAGTGAAATTAACAGCCAATTTAACTGCTCTAATTTTTGTGAGAGAGGAATTTTTTCGTGATTATCTAGCGGCATTTGTGCGTAAAAAATACAAAAAAAATAAAGAGCGCGCGGCGGATTAAGACGGCTTGAATTATTAATCAAGCTCTTTACTTTTTGTAAAAATTCAGTTTAAAAAAAAATTCTCAACACACTTCCCAGCCTTTATTTTCAAGCATGTCAGAGCCAGCAAAACAAACTAAAAAAACAAAATTAAAATTAAAAAGTTGGTATTCAAATCGCTATCAAATCGTTGTAGTTCAAAGAAATATTCTTTTGCTTTTCACTTTAGTTTCGATGTTTTCTGTCGCTGTCGCTGTAATTTTTGTGAAGAATGTGATGTCTTCAAAATCGCTTGAGCCTTACGTAATTCAAGTCGAAGAAAAATCTGGAATCGCAACTATCGTTGATCAAATGACGTCGCAAAATTTTACCGGCGATCAAATGATTCGAAAATATTTCATCAATGCATTCATTCACGCAGCCAGTGGTTACGAGCCCAAAACCTACAAACAAGATGTTGAAAAAATCAGATTATTTTCCGTTCCAGAAGTTTATTCAGATTTTCGTAATCGCATTAATGCTAGAGAATTAGGGGCTACATCCACCATCAATGTGCGCATAAAATCCGTGCAATTCACCGATTCAAATACTGCGCAAATTCGCCTCGCTCGACAAATCAATATTGATGGATCCGACATTCAAACGAAGGATGAAATAATCACGATGGGTTTTTATTTCTCGCCTGATATGGGCTTAACGATGGAAGATAGATTGATCAATCCGCTAGGCTTCCAAGTCAATAAATACGCAATCGCAGACGAAGTATTCAATTATTAATTTTAATTTCTTGAAATTTTTACGTAATGAAAGAACCAGCGAAATTTCTGAGAAATATCATCGCATCTTTGGCTGGTTTTCAAAAAGCATTTTTTTGCATTTTTTTTCTCTGGAATTTTGCAGCTTTTTCCCAAACTCCGATCACAACAGATTCCCGCATCAGAACTTTGGTTTATAATCCAAACGAAGTTTACGAATTAAAATTTTACTACAATTACCAGTCATTCATTGAGTTCGCCGAGGATGAAGAAATCGAAATGATTTCAATCGGCGAAGCTTTTGCTTGGAGATTAACTCCCGCCGGAAAAAGATTATTCGTCCGTCCGCTTGAAATCGCGGCTCACACCAACATGACCATCATCACGAATAGAAGAACTTACCATTTCGATATCAGGTCGGATGAATTTAATGGAAAAGCGGATGAGGATTTGATTTACACGGTTCGGTTTTTTTATCCGCAAGCTGGACAGCCTTTACCAATCCCGCCGCAGCTAACCACGCCTAACATCGCAGCAAAACCGATACAAAACTTAACGATCAAAACCCCAATTCCGGGCGCGGTAGTGAATGAAAAACTTCCTGGGCTTATCGACAGAAATCCGGAGCAAGTAGAAATAAATTTCGAATATAGTTTGGCAGGAAAATCCGACAATATCGTGCCGCTAAAAGTTTACGACAATGGCAGCGAAACTTATTTTCAATTCGCAAATGATAATCTCGTAATTCCTTCGATTAGCTCTGTTGATGCGAGTGGAAATGAACAAGCCCTGACCTACATCATTCGCGATAGTTACGTCGTGGTTCCAACGATCGCGCGGCAATTCACGCTGCGTTTATCTGATAGCCTGCTTTGCATCTACAACAACAAGCTTTTGACGATTAAGAGGTGAAAGAAGAATGCCCCGCTATGTCATGCTGAGCTTGTCGAGGCATGAATTCTAGCGCCGAAACCTGATCATGCTTCGACAGGCTCAGCATGACACTGAAGTTTAATCGGCTTCCTCAGCTTGAATGGGTCTCTTCAATTGGATTGACTTCAAATCTGCAGCACCAACCGATCCTGATAAAATTCATACTTCCGAAATTTTCTTAAAAAGCTCATCCCGAGTAATGAGGTTCCCATCTCGGCATTGTTAACCGAAGCCGAAACATTTTTGAATTTCACATTTCCAACTTCGATTTCTTCAAGATCCACGCTAGCTCCCCAAGATGTGCCATTAGCGGTTTGATAGGGTTTGTTGAAGGATAATTTTTTGAGATCGATGCCAATTCTTTTTGCCTCATCCAAACTGATCGTGATGTCGCTTGCCCCAGTATCAATCATGAAGCGCATCGCCACACCGTTGATTCTAACATCCATGTAAAAATGTCCGTCTTGCGAAAGATTGATTACGAGCTCGCCGGAATCTGTGATTTGCGCTGAAGAAGGATTTATCTCGCCTAAAATACGATTTTTAAAACCAGAAAATTCGTAGCGATAGCTGTAAAGTGAGATGGCGATGAAGCCAATGGCGGACCAGATTCCGAGATATTTTAAAATTTTTCCGAAAGCTAAATTTTTGCGTGAAATTAGGCCACCGATCATGGCGGTTAAAAGCAAAATCAGGTAAATAAAATTTTGCCAATCGCCGTTATTTAAAGCGCTAAAATCCATTTTTAAAAATTTGTAAAATTTTTAGATTTTCATCTTCTTTCCCAATCGTCATTCGCAAAGAATTTGGTAAGTTGTAAGCGCTCATTTCGCGCAAAATAAATCCATTTTCTAAAAGTTTTTGATTGGCTTTTTGGCAAGCTTCGATCGCTCCAAAATCGAGTAAAATAAAATTTGCGATTGAAGGATGAGACGTGATGTGCGGCATTTTTAAAAATTCTTCGAAGAAAACTTTTAGCCATTTTTTATTGTGATTTTTAGAAGTGATAAAAAATTCTTCATCGGCCAAAGCCGCAATTGCTGCAGCTTGAGCTGGCCCTCCAACATTAAATGGTCCACGAACTTTGTTTAGAATTTCTGCAATGTAATTGGAGGAATAGCACCAACCGATGCGTAGCGAAGCAAGCCCGTAAATTTTGGAAAAAGTTCGAGATAAAACTACATTTTTATGTGCGTTAACGAGCTCAATTGCGTTTGGATAATCAGGCTCTTCAACAAATTCTTCGTAAGCATGATCAAGAAAAATCAGGATATTTTTTGGAGTATTGTCGATTAATTTTTGGAGTTCGCTTTTGTTTAAATATGAGCCCGTCGGATTGTTTGGATTGGCGATGAAAATAATTTTAGTTTTCGGCGTGATGCTTGAAATTATTGCGTCGATGTCAGTTTTTAAATTTTTTTCTTTAACCTTTACTGGCTTTGCTCCAACGCGTTTAGCAGAGATTGGATACATTAAAAATCCATGCTCGCTGTAAATAATTTCATCACCAATTCCCGCAAAAGCTGCGGTTAAAAGAGCGATGATCTCATCAGATCCTGCTCCGCAAACAATTCTTTCGGCAGAAATTTTATTTTTATTTGCGATGGCTTGGCGCAAGGCGGCGCAAGATCCGTCGGCATAGCGAAAAATTTCTTTTGCATGATTTGAATAGGCTTCAATTGCTTTTGGACTAGATCCCAAAGCATTTTCATTGGAAGAAAGTTTGATGACTTTCTTATCGCCAATTTTTGCTTTTCCGGGAGTGTAATTTTCGATCTCAGAAATGTAGGGATGCGCTATTAGCCTCATTGCTCCAACTTGTTAATTAATTTTTGAATCTTGTCGAACTCGTCGAATTTAATCGATATTTTTCCGCTGCTTTTGAAAGAATTATAAGAAATTTTTACTTCCATTCCAACCGCTTCGGAGAACCTAGTTTCTAGGCTTGTCAGATGTTCGCTATTGATGAATTTTATTTTGGATTCGGTGCGAACAAAGACGGGAATATTTCTAGCTTTTTCGATTCTTTCATCGCGCACTAAATCTTCGACATGGCGAACAGTTAGAGATTCTTCAACCGTTTTTTTGGCTAATTTTTCCGGATTATTTGAGTTGATGATGGCACGAGCATGGCCCATCGAAATGAGTTTTTTATCCAACAAATCTTTAACTGATTTTGGCAAAGTTAAAAGTCGCAAAAGATTCGCGATATGGCTGCGGCTTTTGCCAATCTTTTTTGCGATTTGTTCCTGAGCGTAAGAAAATTCTTCGATTAGCTGCTTGTAACCCACAGCCTCTTCGATCAACGAAAGATCGATTCTTTGGATATTTTCGATCAAAGCCAATTCCAAAGCTTCGTGATTGTTAATTTTTTTTACGATTGACGGAATTTCTAAAAAGCCCGCCAATTTTGCTGCGCGAAGCCTTCTTTCTCCCGCAATGACTTCGTAGTGATCTTCATCGCTAACTTTTCTCAAAGTAATCGGCTGAATCAATCCGCTTTCCTTTATTGAATTTGCTAGCTCTTCCAGCTCTGCGTGATCGAAATGTTTTCTCGGTTGGTAAATTCCCGCTGTAATTTTGCTGATGCTGATCGACTCGACTAAAGCCTGATTTTTTTTGATCGGAAGAGATGAATCTGGTTTTGATTTGCTGTCTCCGAGCAAGGCGGATAATCCTCTGCCAAGCTTTCTTTCTTGCTGATGCTGTTCTGTCATTTTTATTTTATTTTTTGTTTCACGTGAAAATTATAAAACTTCTCTCTCGATAATTTCTTGAGCGAGTCTCGAATAAGCTGTGGATCCAGAGCATTGTGGATCATAAAGCACTCCAGGAATTCCATGGGAAGGGGCTTCCGAGAGTCGAACATTTCTTGGAATTACGTTTTGAAAAACTTTTTCTTTTAAAAAATCTCGGACATCAGTTTCAACCTGCTCGGTTAATTTATTTCTGCGATCATACATCGTCAAAATTATGCCGCTAATTTCTAGGTGGTGATTCAAATTTTCTTTTACCAAGCCCAAGCTCGTAAGAAGATGACTTATGCCTTCCAAAGAAAAAAATTCGCATTGCATTGGAATTAAAATTGAATCGGAGGCGGTTAAAGCGTTGATGGTCAATAGTCCGAGCGACGGTGGGCAATCAATTAAAACGCAGTCAAAATCGTGAATTATTTCTTTCAAAGCTTTTTTTAGGAGAAATTCACGTCTTTCGAATCCGACTAACTCAATTTCGCAGGCGGATAAATCAACGGTCGAAGTGATGATTTTTAATCTGTTAATTCTGGTTGGAATGATTGCTTCTTTTATCCCGCATTCACCGATTAAAACTTCATAAATTGTTTTTTGTCTTTGCGAATTTTCTATTCCAAAACCAGTGCTGGCATTGCCTTGAGGGTCGATGTCGATGAAGAGCACTTTCTTTTTTGACAGAGCTAGTGAAGTGGCGAGATTGATGGCGGTAGTTGTTTTTCCAACCCCACCTTTCTGGTTAACTATTGAAAAAACTTTTGCTCGTTTTTGATGGTGATTCATGAGGTTTTTTGAAATTTATTTTGAGATTTTTGTAACTTAAAAATCACTTCGCGACTGTCAAATAATTTGTTTGAAATTGTTGAGGTAATTATTTTTCACTAAGGACAGTGAAAAATTTGGTAAAAAATAGTAGTACTCGATGAGCGTGGGCCGTAACTAATTTGCAATGTCATGCTGAGCCTGTCGGAAGCATGATTCATGGTACGCGACGCATCCAGAATCATGCTTCGACAGGCTCAGCATGACATTCTTGTAGCCAATTACTCAAACATTCAAATTTGTTTCATGTGAAACGAATTTGTTAAAAATTAACTCACTCACCTCTTCGATTTAAAAAAATTAATCATCAGATTTCTTGATTCTTCTTCGGCAATTCCTGAATAAATTTCTGGATGGTGATGACAAGAATCGGTGGTAAAAATTTTTGCGCCATTTTCAACTGCGCCAAATTTTTTGTCGGAAGCGCCGTAAAAAACTTTTTTAATTCTGGCTAAGGCGATTGCTGAAGCGCACATTGCACAAGGCTCTAGAGTCACGTAAAGATCGCATCCATCCAATCTCGAAGAATTTTTTATTTCCGAAGCTTGGCGCAAGACAAGAATTTCCGCATGAGCAGTTGGATCATTTAGCGATAAATTTTGATTGTGAGTTGCAGCGATAATTTTTCCATTTTCAACGAGCGCAGCTCCAACCGGAACTTCATCTTTTTCAAAAGCAAGATGAGCTTGCCGCAAAGCTTCTTGCATGAATTGGTTTTGCTTCATAGAGGTTTGGCTTTTTTAAAAATTTTGAAAAAATTTTCGGTAGTTTGGTGAATAATTTTTTCCACAGATTCTCCGCGAAGCTGAGCAATAAATTCTACAACATGCCTCGTATAAGCCGGTTGATTGCTTTCTCCGCGATGTGGAGTTGGCGCCAAATATGGCGAATCTGTTTCGACCAATAAAAATTCTAGTGGTAAAAATTTTACAATTTCTTGGAGAGAGGCTGCGTTTTTGAAAGTAACAATGCCGGAAACTGAAATATAAATTCCCAAATCCAAAGCTTTTCTAGCAAGCTCTTTTGAGCTCGAAAAGCAGTGTAAAAGTGCTGGAAATTTTTGATTTTTTTGCTCGCTTTCCAAAATATTCATCATGTCGGAGTCGGAGTCTCTGCTGTGAATTATGATGGGTAAATTATTTTTTTGTGAAGCTTTGATATGTTCCAAGAAGCTTGATTTCTGCAGCTCTATGGCTGATTTGTCGTGATAATAATCCAGCCCAGTTTCCCCAATCCCAATAATTTTCGGATATTTTTCACAAATTTTTATAATCTCTTCGGCAGAAATTTTTGGTTGTTCGCTTACATTGCAAGGATGAATTCCAATCGATGCATAAATAAAATCGTAAAGCCTCGTGTAAGCTAAAATTTTTTCGATCTCGCTGATTTTGGTGCAAATTGTTTGTAGAATTTTTACGTGATTTTTCTGCGAATTTTGAATTACGTTTTCGATTGCCAACCCCTTCTGCTCAATCAAATCAAGATGACAATGGCTATCCACGATATAATCAAACATTGCCGTTACGAAGCTTGGTTGATGAAATGTTAAAGTTTTTTGTAGGAAAAGTTAAAAAGTTTGCTTGGGATTTAAAAGCAAACACTTTTGTTTTGTGAATTTTATGCAAAAAAGTTTCACGTGAAAAAATTGCGATGGGAATCATTCGAATTAATTTTTTAAAATTTCCCCATTCGTGTAATCTCTCCAAATTATCCGCTCCCGTTACCCAAAAAAATTTAACATTTTTATACTTTGCTCTGAGCTTACGAATCAATTTTTCCGTCTGAATTTCATCAAATTGTTTAATTCGAAGCTTAGGATTGTTTTGAATTAGTTTTTCGCATTTTTGAACCCGACCTACATAGGCCTCATAAATCGACGCTTCTTTGAAGGGATTTTGCGAAGTTGGTATCCACCAAACTTGATTGAGCCCAAGCTTTTTTATTGCCAATTGGCTGATGTGAAGATGTCCTTGATGAGGAGGATTGAAACTACCTCCGAGAAGTCCGACTTTCATTATCCAAAAATAATTGCGGTTAAAATTAAAATTCCGACCCACAAATTTGATTTAAAAACCGCCAAGCAATTTTCCGAATTTTGTAGATCGCATTTTCTAATTTTTTCGCTCAAAAAAACCGTCGCGAAGAAAATAATTAGAAAAAATGTTGGGCTGAATTGCTTAAAAAATCCGAGAAGAATTAAATCTAAAAACATCACCAAACTTAGAAAAATAAGGATTTTCTTAGGATTAGATTTGAATTTTATCGCGGTTGATTTCACTCCAATTTTCAAATCATCTTCAATGTCTTGATAGGCGTAAATCGTGTCGTAAATCACGGTCCAAATGATTCCGGCGATGTAAAGAATCACGAAATCTAAAGTAATTTTTTCCAACAAAGCCAACCCGCTCATTAAAATTCCGAAGTTAAAAGTTAGGCCTAAAAAAATTTGTGGATAATGCGTAACCCGCTTCATCAGTGGATATGTGACGATCAAAGCCAGCGCAAAAAATCCGCTTAAAATTGTTTTGAAATTAAATTGCAGCAAAATCATAAATCCTAAAATCAGTAGCAAGCCCAATAAAATCAACGCTTCGAAGCGAGAAACTTTTCCCGAAGCTAGTGGACGATTTTTTGTGCGAAGAATTTTTTCGTCAAACTTTTTATCAAACAGATCATTGATGACACAGCCAGCAGAGCGCATCACCAACGATCCTGCAAAAAATAAAAAAATTATTTTTGTAATCGCGAATGTTGAAATGTCGGGCGCAGTTTTTAGTGCCAAAAAAATTCCGAACAAACATGGTAAAAATAACAACCAAATTCCAGTTGGTTGGTTGAGCCTTGCGAGCTTGAGATAGCTTGAGAATTTCATTGTTTTAATTTGATTTTTCGAACTCGATTTTTAGCATCCGCGCGTTTTTAAAAGTTAGAATTTAAAAAATATCCATTCAATCGTGCGGTGCTCAACAAGCATCAGACAAAATCAACTCAATGTCATGCTGAGCCTGTCGAAGCGTGATTCAAGGCACTGCATTTACCCTGAATCATGCTTCGACAGGCTCAGCATGACATTGAGGGCGGTTTATATCCGATGCTTGTGGAACATGCCCCCATTCAATCAAGCTTTCCCAAAGAATTTATGCATAAATTATTGATCGCCAATCGTGGCGAAATTGCTTGCCGCATCATAAAAACTTGCCGCAAAATGGGCATTAAAACCGTAGCGGTTTATTCGGATGCTGACACAAATTCTCTCTTCGTGCAAATGGCGGATGAGGCCGTAAACATTGGTCATTCGCCATCTTCTCAAAGCTATCTCAACGTCGATAAAATTTTAGCGGCGGCGAAAAAAACTGGCGCAACCATGGTTCATCCCGGTTACGGATTTTTGTCTGAAAATCGTAATTTCGCAAATGCCTTGGAGAAGGTGGGAGTAATCTTCGTCGGTCCCTCGGTTTATTCGATCGAGATGATGGGTGACAAAATTCAATCGAAGAAATTAGCGATTGAAGCAGGCGTCAGCACCGTTCCCGGCCATATGGGTGTCGTAAAAGATGCTAAAGAAGCTGCTGAAATTGCAAAAAAAGTTGGATTTCCGGTGATGGTTAAAGCCTCTGCTGGCGGCGGTGGGAAAGGCATGAGAATTGTTTGGAAGGTGGAGGAGATGGAGGATGCTTTTTCGTCAGCCTCAAACGAAGCTCGCAATAGTTTTTCCGACGATCGAATTTTTATCGAAAAATTTATTGAAAATCCGCGTCACATCGAAATCCAAGTCATTGCGGATAAGCAAGGAAATACAATCTGTTTGGGCGAGCGTGAATGCTCAATCCAGCGCAATAATCAAAAGGTGATTGAGGAAGCTCCGAGCCCGTTTATGGATGAAAAAACGCGCGCTAAAATGTATGAGCAATCGAAGGCTTTGGCAAAAAAAGTCCAATATTTTTCCGCCGGCACTATCGAGTATATCGTGGATAAAAATAAAAATTTTTATTTCCTTGAGATGAACACCCGCCTGCAAGTAGAGCATCCGGTGACCGAACTCGTAACTGGTTACGACATCGTCGAATTGATGATTAAAATTGCGCTTGGCGAAAAACTTCCTTTCAAGCAAGAGGACGTAAAACTCAAAGGCTGGGCAATGGAATCACGCATTTACGCCGAAGATCCAGCGCGCGGATTCTTGCCGTCATCGGGTCGTATCAATCTCTACATCGAGCCAGAAAAAAATAAAAATGTTCGTGTGGATAGCGGTGTTTACGAGGGCGGCGAGGTTAGCATGTTCTACGATGCAATGATTGCCAAGCTTTGCTCCTACGGAAAAAATCGTAACGAAGCGATCGAACACATGCGTCACGCACTTGGAAGCTTCGCGATTGGCGGCGTTTCGCACAATATCAGCTTCCTCGAAACCATCATGAAAAATGAGCGTTTTATTGAAGGAAATATTTCCACAAGTTTCATCAAAGAAGAATTTCCGGCGGGGTTTTCCGGCAGCGAATTGGATTCCAGAGCGGAAGAAGTTTTGATCGCAAGTGCGATGGAAATTTTTTTAAAAAATTACGAACGCAACGGCCATATGACGGGTCAATTGCGTAATCGCGAAAAACAAATTTCGGAACGTTGGGTGGTGATGATCGATGAAAAATCTTACCTCGTAAATCTAATCGAAAGGTCGGCGGATTTTTTAAAATTGGAATGTGACCGCAAAGAAATTTTGCTGACTACCTCTTGGAACAACGGTGAGAAGCTATTCCGCGCGATTGTGAATGACAGAGCTGTCGGAGTTAAGATTCGCGAAAACAACAATACCGGAAGTTACTTGCTGCAATATTCCGGATTTGATGCCTTCGTTAACGTCTACTCTCCACGCATCGCAGAGCTTTCGAAATTCATGCCAAGAATTGCAAAGAATGCGAAGCCGATAAATTTAACTTCGCCAATCACTGGAAAAATTGTGCGTTTTAAAGTGCAAGAAGGCGATGAAGTGAAGGCGGGGCAAGAGCTGGTGCTGATTGAGGCGATGAAAATGGAAAATGTAATTCGCACAGATCACGACGTAAAAATCGGCAAGATAAAATTCAAAGATGGCGAGACTGTCGGGATCGGACAGGTTGTGATTGAGTTTGTGAGTTAGTTATCTGATCACTGCTAATCCGCTAATATCGTGCCAACCCCACAATGTCATGCTGAGCCTGTCGAAGCATGATTTTGAGCACCGCGCCACGAATCATGCTTCGACAGGCTCAGCATGACGTTGAATTTTTTACTCCATCGCGATTTTCACAATTTTCGCCGAAGCAAAAACAGAAATAGATCCGATAAAAATACAAAGTCCGAGCAAAATTCTAAAGCTCATCCAAAACTCCCCAAGCAGTCCACTGTAAGCCACGAGAAGTATCGGAATTATTAGCGGTAAAGCGATCACCGCAATCATCGGCGCGGAATTTTCGAGCACAGAAAGACTTCCGCAAAAACTGCAGATAAAATTTATCGCGAGACTTGCCAAAAAAATCAGAATTAAAAAATCAATTGCCGAAGCCCGATCTAAGCCGATCACGTAGCTTAGCGGAAAAATAGAAATCAAAATCGGCAAAGAACAAATCAGCCAATTTCCAAGCATTTTTGCTAAAATAAAAATTTCAAAATTTTCGCAGTGAAGTGAAATTTGCTCGATTGATCCATCGTCAAAATCTTTTTTCAGAAATTCTGCGGAAGAAAAAATTAGGCAGGAAAGCAAAGAAAACCAAATTATCGTAATTGAGTAAAACTCGGTGGAGTCTTGATTTTCTTGGTTTTGCGAGATTAAAAAGAAAATCGAAACCGAAATTAAAAAGAATAAAAAATTCGCCAAAATTTTTCCGAGATGACGAAAAGATAAAAGAATTTCGCGCTGAAAAATTATCCAAAAAATTTGCATTGAACTATCTTCCGTAAATATCGCTGAAGCGGATAATGTCATCTTCGCCTAGGTAGCCGCCGGTTTGCACCTCAATTATTTCTAGCGGAATTTGTCCCTGATTTTCTAAACGATGTTTTTTTCCGACTGGAATGTAGGTGGATTCATCCTCAGTCAGAGTAAATTCTTTACTGCCGCAAGTCACATGCGCCGTGCCTTTCACGACAACCCAATGTTCGGAGCGGTGATTATGCATTTGCAGCGACAAAGATGCTTTTGGCTTCACGGTAATTCTTTTAACCTTGAAACGATCCGAGACATCAATCGTTTCAAAGCTTCCCCACGGACGCAAAACTTTTGCATGGGAATTGCATTCTTCGCGTTTTTGCTTCTTTAAAGTTTCGAATAATTCCTTCACATCTTGCGCGTTGTTTTTATTCGCGATCAAGACGACATCCTTGAGAACGATGACTATCAGGCCTTCAACGCCAATTGCTCCAACCAATTTATTTTGCGAATGAATGTAGCAATTTTTTGTTTTGAGCGCGGTGACATCGCCGATGAGGCTGTTTTTATTTTCATCCTGTGGCGAAAGTTCTGCAACTGAAGTCCAAGATCCAACATCAGACCAATCCACGTCAATCGGGATCACAGCCACTTTTTCAGCTTTTTCCATGATTGCATAATCAACAGAAATATTTTGGCATTTTTCAAAATCTTCAGCGAAGAGGCGGACGAAATCTAAATCTCGAACCGCTTTGCCGTAGCTGCCGCAGCAATTAATAAAAATTTCATTTTGAAATTTTCGTAAAGCTTCCAAGTAAGCAGATGCTCGGAACATAAAGATGCCGCTGTTCCAGAGATATTCGCCATTTTTTACAAAATTTTCTGCGAGCTCTTTTTTTGGTTTTTCGATAAATTTTTCGACAGCAAAAATATCTTCAACCCCATCCAGTTTTTCACCTTGCTTGATGTAGCCGTAACCGGTTTCAGCCTTATTTGGCACGATTCCAAACGTGACCAGATAATCATCTTCCATAACTTCCATGGCTTTTTTTACGTGAGAAATAAATTTTTTTTCATCGCGAATAATGTGATCGGAAGGCATAACCAAAATCACATCGTCATTTTTTTTATTGTTCGAAATAATTTCTAAAGCAGCGACGGCGATGGCTGGAGCGGTGTTTTTTCCAACATGCTCGAGAATGATTGCTCTCGGATTTATTTTTATTTTTTGCAATTCTTCCGCCGCCATGAAGCGATGTTCGTTGTTGCAGATGATGATTGGATCGTGGAAATCGTCGGAATTTTTTGTGCGCAATGCTGTTCTTTGAAACAAAGAATGTTCGCCAAAAAAATCTAAAAATTGTTTTGGATTCAAGCTGCGCGACACTGGCCACAGCCTTGTTCCTGACCCACCGGATAAAATGACGGGAGTGATTTTTTTCATAAAATTCTAATCTTTTTTAAAGAAATCGATTGCTCCAAAACCAGCTATCGGAAGCTTTCTGAGTGATTTAATATTTTCCGAATTGATTCCACCAAGAGCGTAAATTCGTGGCGAGAAATAACCCAAATCCCTGTGTTTAAAAGTTATTTCTGCGAATTTTTTTAAACCGATGGCTTTTGCGCCAACGTGGCTTGTGGTCGGAAAAATCGGCGCAAAAAAAAGCATGCCTGTCTTTAGTTTTTTTGATTTTAAAAATGATTTTTCGCTATGACAGGCGAAGCTAAAAATAAATTTCTTTTTGAAAGATTTTTTTTTGAAAAATTGTAGCGGTAATTTATCGAAATCGGAAAAATGAACTCCGTCGGCTTCAAGTTTTTTTGCCAAAAAAATATCTTTTCCAACCAGAATTCGTAAGCCTTCAACTCTTGCTAAGCTAATAATTTTTTTAGCAAAAGCTTCGCGCAAATTTTTATCCAAATCATATTCTCGAATGATGATGATGGAATTTTTTGGTAAATTTTTAATTGTTTTTTCGAAGTCAGAAATTTTTTTTCTGTCGGTAAAAAAAACCGCTGCGCCAGAAAATTTTTTTATTTTTTGATCCATGAAAAATCAGATTACACGAAATTTATTTTTGATTCACGACAAAATCAAAAAAGCCTGCAAACTCTACAAACGCGATGCTTCAAGAGTCAATTTAATTGCGGTTTCGAAAATGATTTCCGCTGAAAAAATTTGCGATGCGATTGATGTTGGCTGCAAAATTTTTGGCGAAAATTACATCAAAGAAGCGAAAGAAAAATGGCCAGAAATTAAGAGAAAATTTCCAGAAATAAAATTGCATTTCATAGGACATTTGCAAAGCAATAAAGTCGCTGAAGCGCTTGAGCTGTTTGATTGCATCCAGACGCTCGATAGTAAAAAACTTGCATTGATTTTGAGAAAAGAGATTGAAAAAGCTGGTGCAAAAAATCCCGAAATTTTTATCCAAATTAACATCGGAGAAGAGGATCAAAAAAGTGGAATTTTTCCGAGCGAAGTTTCTGATTTTGTAAAATTTTCTCGCGATGAATGTGGTTTAAATGTGACTGGTCTGATGTGCATTCCACCCGCTGCTGATCTAGCTTCGCCTTACTTCGCACTTTTGACAAAATTGGCGAAAAAAAATAATTTAGAAAATATTTCGATGGGAATGAGTTCTGACTTCGAAGAGGCGATCGCGCTTGGAGCGACGCATATCCGAATCGGAACTGCAATTTTTGGTGAGAGAAAAATTTCGCATTGATTTTTCTTCGACCGCCCTTAGAAAGCGCCCCCCATTTTATACCATTCCGTCTAAAAAATCCGAACTTTGAAGTGCAAAAAAACTCAATGTCATGCTGAGCCTGTCGAAGCATGATT
>CAINKA010000099.1 GCA_903849835.1 uncultured Alphaproteobacteria bacterium | reverse complement strand
GGCAGTTACGAATCCTACCCGAAGCTCGCTTACTACATGCTGATTTTCGGACTGATTAGCTCCGGCCTGCCCTTCTCAATCGGCTACGTCGCCGAAGATTTAATTTTCGAA
The DNA here is from genome assembly GCA_903849835.1 of uncultured Alphaproteobacteria bacterium. Taxonomy (GTDB): domain Bacteria; phylum Pseudomonadota; class Alphaproteobacteria; order Rickettsiales; family UBA1997; genus UBA2645. Next base: position 2,586 of record CAINKA010000099.1, on the reverse strand, counting down.
AGTAACTTCGAGATCGAGCCAATGATTGACATTTTGTGGCTAGTCTGCGTCGCGATTAACGGCATTACCGTGATGAAAATGTTTTTATTTTTGTGCCACGGCTTGCCGCGCAAAGAAAAAGGATTCGGCCAACTCGATTTAAAAAGTGGAAAAATTTTTGCAGTAGCAGCGGTGACGGTGATTCTTTTTTTAATTACTGTTGTTTCGGGTTTTTACTTGTGAGTTTTTTTCTGCTGAAAAAAGTGACGAAGAAAAAAGATTTTCCGCGCGCGCGGAATATTCAGGAAAAGACGACCTCAACCCACTAATCTCAACACTTCCAGACCAATGCAAATCTCCCTCAAAAATTACCGAAAACTCACAGCGGCTGGACGTGGTTTGTAACCCCGTCCACAGGTTCAGTTCAAAGTAAAAAAGAGGGAATGAACGTGAGGACGGGGTTACAAACCTCGTCCTGCAGCGGCTTTGGAAATGCTGAAAATAAACTCCGAACCCGCGACGAGAAAATCCTCCGACCTCGCTTTCGCGAGGCCCTTCTCGCTAAAAACGATTTCATCGTTTTCTTAACGCTCGAAGCCTTTTTCAAAGGAGGCTGAGTCCGCGAAAAAAAATTCGCATTTCCGCCGCAATTTTTTGCTATTCCGATATTGACTCTCGCCTTTGCGATAATAACTTTCACTCATAAATTTTTCGAATCTTTTCCAGATTTTTTATGAAATTGAATTTTATTCATTACAAAACTTCTCACCTTGTTGCGGCTTTTTTTGCTTTTGCGGTTCATGCGGGGATCCTTGTGGCTTCTATCTTGCCGTCGGATCCAATTGTTATTAATCAGCAGGCAATTCGCGTCAGTTTCGTCGCCCCATCGGCGCAAAAAAACCAAAGTGAAAATCTATCTCACAAGGAAATTGCTTTCAATTTTGAACGCGAAAATTCTTTAAAAAGAAAAAAGGAAGAAGCGGAAGAGGCTAAAAATAAATCAGAAAAAAAATCATTTGCTGGCAGAGAAGCTTCGGGACGAGTTGATCCAAATTCAACCGCCACAAAATCTGCTGAAAGCGAGCCCGTCTTCGACGCCGCTTATCTCAACAATCCTGCGCCCTACTATCCGCAAGCTGCAAAACAAAAAGGTGTTCAAGGAAAAGTTTTGCTCGCAGTTGTAGTGAAGGCCGACGGCGCGCCTCTAGATGTTTCAATCTCACACTCCAGCGGTTCAGCAATTTTGGACGAAGCTGCGCTTGATGCTGTTGAGCAATGGCGCTTTATTCCTGCGCGCAGCAATGGCGCGCCGGTGCAGGCTAAAGTCCTCGTTCCCGTCGAATTTAAAATTATTTAACATGAATTTCCTCCACGCCCTATCCCAAAGCAGCACCGTTTTAACTGCGGTTTTTTTTCTGCTCATCGCCATGTCCTTCGCCAGTTGGTACATTATTTTTTGGAAGGGAATGATGTTGAAACGCGAATATGCGACTTACAAAAAATTCCTCGCTGAGCACGCTAGCATCAAGGATTGGCCGACTAGCAAGAACCTCCAAAACGTCGAAGGCAGCGTAAAATTTCTCCTCGAAGAAATACAAAAATTGCAGCCAATTTTGCCGCGCTACGAAAATCACGAAGCCAAAAAAGAAATTTTAACGATGCATCTTTTGCAGACTCTCGACGAGATCCGCTCTTGGCTGGATAAGGGTTTGACGATCCTCGCCTCAATCGGTTCTTCAGCGCCATTCATCGGATTATTCGGAACGGTTTGGGGAATTTACAACGCACTGGCCAACATCGCGGCGCAGGGAAATGCCGGACTCTCCGCCGTCGCCGGCCCGATGGGCGAAGCCTTGGTCGCAACCGCGATCGGCCTTTTCGCCGCGATTCCCGCCGTCTTGGCCTACAACACTTTCGTCCGCCTCAATCGTTTGTTGGTACAAAATTTACGCCACGTCGCCGAGCAAATGACGGTCTACATCTCCAACGCCAACACCCGCAGCCGATGAAAGGAAATTTCGAACGCGAAGAGCTGCAAGCGCCACTGGCCGAGATCAACATGACTCCGCTGGTTGACGTGCTTTTGGTGCTGCTGGTGATTTTTCTTGTGACCGCGCCGATGCTGAATTCCGCGATCAAATTAAATTTGCCCAGCGAATCAGCAGCGCAAATCACCGAAGAAAAAGCGCTGACAATTTCTATAAATCGCGCTGGGGAATATTTTTTGGATGACCAAGAAATTTCGGTGAATGAGCTCGAAGAAAGATTGCAAGCCGCGGCAAAAATTAATCCGAAGCAGCAGATTCATTTGCGGGCGGATGAGCAGGTGGCTTACGGGAAGGTGAGTAAAGTTTTGGGAATGGCGCAGCGGTTGGGATTGGCGAATGTTGGGTTTGTGACGGAGCCGAAGTAAATTTTGAACAACACACTTGGAGCAAGACCTAGAGCAAGACCTAGAGCAAGACGGGGTTTGTAACCACTACCGTCCCATCGTCCCCAAACCAAATCCATCAAATCCCTTGATGCACATGGCTTGAGTTGGCATTAAAAGTTTTTTCTATGTTTTTTTGAATCGGGTTTTGGTTTTGGTTTTATAGCAAAACTGCT
>CAINKA010000098.1 GCA_903849835.1 uncultured Alphaproteobacteria bacterium | reverse complement strand
TAGTTCGCCTAAATCTTGAAACTGCGCGGTTGGAACAATGTTTTTAAATCCGCACTTACGCTGAGTAAGCTTACGGTTTAAAAACATTGTTCCGCCCTTCATTTTCAAGCTTTAGTCAAGCTATCCTAGATTTCTAATGACGGATCTGGGTTGAATAACAATTTTTTGACTAAAGAAATTGTTGAGCGATATATTAGCGGATACTAATATATGTTTCAATCAAAAAAAAATATTTCATCGCATGAATATGAAAAAAAATGCTAAAAAAGCAGAAGCGCTACTTAAGATTTTAGCCAATCAAAAAAGATTGATGATCCTGTGCCATTTAACTGATAGCAGAAAATCAGCTGGTGAGTTGACGAAGCTGGTTAAGCTATCTCATTCAGCATTATCTCAGCATTTATCCAAAATAAAAAATCTAGATTTGGTTGAAGATAGCAAAGAGGGTAAGGAAGTTTTTTATTCCATCAAAAGCCATGAGGTGAGGGCAATCTTATCGACACTTTACTTAATTTATTGCAGATAGGTAATCTCTTCTTATCTTAGCAAAAGCTAAGATAGTAACCTTAATTACAAAACTAATGTCAGTTAAAAATATCAATTCCAAAACACTAAAAAAATGGCTAGAAAATAACGAAGCCATTGTGGTTGACGTTAGAGAGCCGGCTGAGCATGAGGCAGAAAAAAATTTTGGATCAAATCTATTACCGCTGGCAAGTGTGTGCAAAAGTGCGTTGCCTAGTTGTGAAAATAAAAAGCTGGTTTTGCATTGTCGCTCCGGAAAAAGAAGCTCGAGCGCTTGTCAAAAATTAATTGGCGAAGACCCAAATTTAGAAATTTACAATCTCGAAGGGGGAATTTCAGCTTGGAGTGCCGAAGGTTGCGAAACAAAAACTTTGGGAAAATTTTTTCTGTCACTTGACCGCCAAGTGCAATTAACCATTGGCTCAGGGGTTTTAATCGGAAGCGCTCTCGGATATTTAATCAGTCCTATTTTTTTTCTCTTCTCCGGATTTTTTGGCGCAGGACTCATTTTTGCCGGACTTAGCGGCTATTGTGGCCTTGCGATTTTGATGGCTAAAATGCCTTGGAATAAGGGATGTCAAAAAATCAGCTCCTGCTCAATAACCGATAAATTTTAAATTGATGTGGGGTGGGTGGCGGCACAATGACAAGCGCTGGCAACCTAAAGAGTCCGAAACATCACATGTGCATCAACATATCCCAAAGCCGCATGGTTAAAGCCTTTGGGAATGGTGCCGATAATTTCAAATCCGACCGACTTCCACAAATTTACTGCCGCGACATTTGTTGAAACTACGAAATTAAATTGCATTGCGAGGTAGCCAAGTTCTTTTGCAGTCGCAATTGAGTGGAGTGCTAGAGCTTTGCCAACACCAGCGCCGCGAGTGTTTGCGTCAACGATGTAACTGGCATTGGCGACGTGCGATCCGCGGTCGATGTGATTTGGGCGTAGCAAATAAGATCCAATAATTCTGCCATCAATCTCAGCGACAAAAGTTTTTGCATTTGCAGCAAACCATTTGGCGCGAGCCTCGTCTTCCGTGGTTTCGGCGCGGTTAACGTAAGTGTCGCCGCCCGCGATTACGGACTGAAAAATTTTCCAGATTGCGGGGAAATCTTTTGCGGCGGCGGGGCGGATGTTCATTTGTTTTGGAAAATTTTTATTTACCGAATTCTACAATCTTACCTTCGCTACCTCTTTCCTCGTCATCCTTGGTGCGCAGCGCCGAGGATCTTAGGAGTTTGGCTTCGAGTCCCAACGCCTGAGATTCTCGGCCTTGCAGGCCAAGGATGACGAAGGTGTAGAGTAGATGGCGAGGCTGATTCTAATGATCCTTCCACCCAATCCGTTTCAAGAAAAATTCGTAAGAATCTTCGAAAGTGAAAGTTTTATTGTCGTCGAAAACCACCAATTTATTGGCGATTTCGCGGAGGAAATATTCGTCATGCGTGACCATGATCACCGCGCCTTCGAAGTTGCGGATGGCTTCCATCAGTGAGTCGCAAGACTCCATGTCCAAGTGATTTGTTGGCTCGTCGAGCAAAAGTAAATTCACGCCTTTGAGCAAAATTTTTCCCAAAGTTACGCGCGATCTTTCTCCTCCCGACAGCACCGAAATTTTTTTATTGGCGAGATCGTGAGAGAACATCATGTTGCTGCAAACTTGGCGCACACGGCTGACGGGCAGGCGTTCGTCAACTTTTTGGAGCTCTTCGTAAACTGAACGACTTGGATCGAGGCGATCAATATTCATCTGGCCGAAATAGCCGATTTCAGTTTTGCTGTTAATTTTTACGCTGCCCTTATTTGGCTTGAGATCGCCCGTGAGTAGGCGCAGCAAAGTCGATTTCCCTTTTCCATTTTTCCCAATGACGCAAATTTTTTCGCCGTTAGCAATGTTGAAAGAAAGATTCTGAATCAGCGGATGAGTCTCGCTGTAGCCAAAAGCCAAGCCTTCCGCCTCGATCATATTTTCTTTGCTGCCGTAAGCGGAGTGGTTGAAAGAAAATTCCAGCGTCGCGACGTGAGAAAGTTTTTCTTTTACATCTTGCTTCTCGAGCATCTTGACGCGCGATTGCACGCGGCTTGCTTGACTTGCTTTCGATCCGAAACGGTCAATCCATTTTTGAGTTTCTTGTCTTTGCTTGTCTTCATTGACGCGAGTTTTTTCGTAAATTTCTTCTTCGATCGCGATTTTTTCGCGCACGCCTTTGGTGTTTCCAGGAACTTTTTTGAAAGCGTTGCGGTGAATCAGTAAAGTGTGCGAGATCACGTCATCCATGAAGCCGCGGTCGTGCGTGACTAAAATTAATTCTCCCTGCCAATCTTGTAAAAATTCTTTGAGCCAGCGAATGGAATGGATGTCGAGATAGTTTGTCGGCTCATCCAGAAGCAGCATGTTTGGTTCAACCAGCAACAATTTCGCCAAATTTAATTTAACCTGAAATCCGCCGGAAAAATTTTTCGGATCTTTGTAGAGATCGTCGTAAGTAAAGCCGAGCCCGTATAAAATATTTTCACCTTTCCAGCCTTCATGCTCGCGATCTTCAGGAAGGACAGAACAAATTTCTTCGAGAACAGTGTCGTGAGTGAAATGAATGTGCTGCTCCAAATGCCCGATTTTGTAGCCGCGCGGGATTTCAACCAAACCAGAATCCGGCTCCAATTTTTTTAAAATTAATTTTAAAAATGTCGATTTGCCGCTGCCATTGCGCCCAATCAGCCCAACTTTTTCGCGCGTGTTAATGATGAAATTTCCCTCGGAAAAAATCTCATGCCCACTAAATGAAATTGATAAATCCTTTGCTCTGATCACGTTTTAGTTTGTTAAATTTTGGAGATTAATTTCTTCAAAAATAATCTTTTTCATCCTCTCAAGATCACTCAAATGCGGGGCGTGGCCGCAATTTTTAAAAATTTCTAAGCGGAAATTTTTTATTCTTTGTTGAAAATATTCTGCTTGCGAATTGTGGGTAATCATATCGCCCGCACCGTGAAAATAAAGGGTGCGTGGCATGTTAGAAAAATTTATGTCGAAGCAGGAAAATTTTTCTAACTCCCTCAACCAAAAAGCTAAATTCGCAAAATTTTTTTCGTTAATATCGAGGGTTCTGGCAATTTCTTTCGCGTTGCGATCATTCATCGCGGTGAGGATCGCAAATTGTTTCAGAGTTTGACTTGGTGCGGTGGTAAAATTTTTATAAAATTCGTCGAAAGTTGATTTTGCCATGCCGGCTTGAATCCGAAAATCTTTAACCAGTTGGAAAGGTGGCGCGATCAAAATTAAAAGTTTCGGAGCTAAAATTTTTCTCTCGATGAGGCGGATGGCGAGCTGGCCTCCAAGGCTCCAGCCCATTACAATTTCCGAATCGCAATCAACAGATGAAAAAAATTCTTTAACATCGTCAAAAGCTGAATAATCGAGCGAAGAGACAAAAAAATTGGGATCAAAAATTGATTCGAGTGAATCGAATTTTTGACCCCAACCTGAAATGCACAGAATTTTTTTTAGCAATTTTATGCGGTAGATTTTTTGTCGCCGACAAAATCAAAATTTCCAAATTTGCTTTTGAATTTTGTAAGCCTTTCGTTGTTTGCGTTAACAAATCCTTGGCCTTTTTCTTGCCAAGCTGGATGGTTTTTTGGATCAACGTCGAGTCTTAGCGTGTCGTTTTCTTTTCCCCAAGTTGTGGAAATTTGAAATTGAGTTCCGTCAGTCATGATGACGTTAATGGCATGTTGTTTAGGGTGAACGCCAGCTGCAGCGGTTTTAGGAAGTTTTGCTTGTGACATTTTCTGGGAAGTTTTGATTCGTAAAAAATAAGGGGCGCGCAACCTAGGCGGGTCAATTTTTTTGTCAATGCTTGCAAAACAGTTGACGACAAAAATCTTGACATTCGTTAGCTCGTCGAAAGAATCACCGACATCTCATCTCATTTTAATCAATCACACCTAGGTTCCGCAGCACTTTTACGCAACAATCAAACTTGATGAAAAGAAGTTATTTTTTAAAAAAACAAATTTCAAATGTTCTGCAAAGCCTTACGCTGTCTGCTTCAAAGGCTGTTACTCGTTGCTATAAATTTCTCTTTGCGAAGAGAACGATCATGTTTGTTACTAACCAAAAAATTAGGACGGTGACGCTTGGCCCAGTGCTGCAAGCCTGTTGTTTGATTTCAATTTTGTGGGTTGGAAATCTCTTCGTACAATCTTTGCGTTACGATAAAATCATCGACACCAAATCCGAAGAGCTCAGCAATTTGAAGGAAATGAATGATTATTTCGAAGATGAATTTGACAGCGTGAATGACAAATTAACGAAAATTAACGAATATCTTTCATCGGTTTCAGGCAATAGCCACGCGGTTAAAGCAAAAGAAGTTCCGGATAAAAAACCAAAAAATATCAAAGACGAAGATCTCTCGAGACAAGACAAACACACGCTTCTGGAAATAAAAGACGTCAATAATCAGCTGGCAAATGTTCAATCCATCGTTCAAGGCAGAATTAAAAAAATAGAGCGCGCGATGGCGATTACTGGCTTGAACCTCAAAAAATCTGCAACCAAAGATTTGGATAAAAAATCTGGCGCTGTGATCAAAGAAATTTCTTTGAACGGCAAAAAAGGAATTGCTGATCGACAAGGCGGACCGCTTGAAGAAAACTCTCTTGATGCAGCACTAGCCTCATCCAACAGTGATGAAGATGACGTGGAAAGGCAGCTAGAAAAAGTTCAATTTACCAGCGAAATTGATTACCTGATGGTGCTCGAAAAATTGGCGGGAGTCATGCCATTTGCCAAGCCAATGAAAAATTATTACATTTCCAGCGGTTTTGGTTCACGGACCGATCCAATCACCAGAAGGATGGCGCCGCATCACGGTCTCGATTTTGTTGGCGTAACTCGTGAAAAAATTATCAGCCCGTCCGCAGGAAAAGTGATTTTAGCCGGAAGATTTAGCGACTACGGAAACGCGGTTGTGATTGATCACGGCTTTGGAATTACAACCCGCTACGGTCACTTGTCGGAAGTGAAAGTGAAGGAAGGTCAGAGTGTAAAACAAGGCGATGTGTTAGCTCTCCAAGGCAATACCGGCCGCAGCACAGGTCCTCACCTTCATTACGAAGTGAGATATAAAAACATCCCTCTAAATCCGCGAAAATTCCTCGAAGCAGGCGAAGCCCTGTTTAACGACGGCAAAAATCCTAGCTACGCTAGAATCTAAAATTCTGATCATGTTTCAAGATTTCAAAGCGAAAGTCCTTTCGGTCACGAAAGGCGATTCCTCAAGCAACGACAATTCAATCGCAAAACGGTTAGAAATCATCAGTGCTAACTTCAAAACAACGCCGACTATTCTTGCTCGCGATCTAAAAATCGAAGGCGAAATAACCAGTACTGGCCTGATTGAAATCGAGGGCAATGTCAAAGGCACAATCAATGGAAATTCTGTAATTCTTCGCGAAGGTGGTTTTGTTGAAGGCTCGATCATCGCTGAGTCTCTAAGCATCAGGGGAAAATTTGACGGCAGCATCAATGCCAAACATGTAGAAATATCCTCATCAGCAAATGTGCTCGGCACCATCGAATATGGATCGCTCTGCGTCGAAGATGGTGCTTCGATTGACGGGCAGTTTAAGAAATTGTAGGGGCGGCCCTTGTGGCCGACCGCGGGCTGGTACAAGGCCAGCCCCTACAATTGGAGTGCGTTAAATTCTCCCCTTAGCCTACGCAAAATCTCCTCCCTTCCAATCAGCCCCACCAAAAATTTCATCTCCGGACCATGCTCCTTCCCACTTAGTGCCAAGCGGATCGGCATGAAAAGCTCTTTCCCTTTGCGTTCAGTTTTTTTCTTGATTTCAGCAAGCCACAAATTCCAGCAATTTTCGTCCGACGTGTCTGCCGGCAGCAACGACGCAGCTTCACGCAGAAATTCCTGATCTTCTTTTTTGTTTTCGTGACGAAATTCGGCGCTGCAAATTTTCACCCATTCTTCAATTTCACTCAAAAAATTTAGATTTGATTTTACGCTTTCCCAAAGTTTTTCGGTGACGCCGAGATTTTTTAACCGCGCTTCTACCTCAGCAAAATCAAGGCTATGCAGCAATTTTTGGTTGATGTGGCCAAGTTCACCGATGTCGTAATTAGTTGAAGATTTTGAAAATTTTGCGAAGTCAAAATCGCGGGCCAACTCGTCAAAATTTTTGTGAATTTTTAGCGAATCGGAAGTGCCGATGTGTGAAAGCAAATTCACCACCGACATCGCTTCGTAACCTTCCGCGCGTAGCGATTTTACGTCAAACCCGCCCTCACGTTTTGAAATTTTTCCTTCGCTCGCTTTCACCAAAGCCAAATGCGCGAAGTCTGGAGCCTTGGCGCCCAAGGCTTCGAAGATTTGAATCTGAATCGCAGTGTTGGTGATGTGATCTTCGCCGCGAATAATGTCGGTGATTTTCATCTCAACATCATCAACGACGGAGCAGAAAGTGTAGGTCGGGACACTATTGTCGCGCACCAAAACCGGATCCGAAAAATGCCGACCCTCGTAAGTGATTCGGCCTTTGATCTTGTCGTCCCACGTCGTGATTTTATCTTCGAGTAAAAAGCGGTAATGCGGTTTTAAACCTTGTGCGCGCAGCGATTTTTTTTGTTCGTCAGTTAAATTTAACGCAGCGCGGCTGTAGACGGGACTAATGCCGGAAGCGATTTGTGATTTGCGTTGCAGATTTAATTCTTCCGCAGTTTCAAAACATTCGTAGAGCCTGCCGCCAGCAATCAAGCGCCTCGAAGCCTCTTCATATTTTTCCAGCCGATCAGATTGTTTGAAAAGTTGGTCGTAGTTCAAACCCAGCCAAGCCATGTCCACCAAGATCATTTCGCGATATTCGTCGCGCACACGTTCGATGTCAGTGTCGTCCAAACGCAGAAAAAATTTCCCGCCGGTTTTTTTTGCGTAGAGAAAATTAATGATTGCGGCGCGAATATTTCCGACGTGGAGAAAGCCCGTGGGCGAAGGTGCGAAGCGACAGATTTTGGTAATCATGATTTATTTATTTTTTTGTAATTGGTTTGAGAAGATCAGCGGTGTGAGGCGAATCAGCGGGAAGAAGAAAATCGCTGCCGCAATATTCGCAGATTTTTTTTGGCTTACCGCGGCGCCACATTGAATAAAAAATTCCGGGGAAAAAAAGCGTTGTCCATAAAATTATCGAAACCAAATCGCTGCCACGTTTTCCGGTTTTTATTTCGTTAATTCTTTTGCAATCGCCGCAAATTAATTTTTCGGTTTCGGACATTTTTTTAAAATTTATTCGTAATTGGGAAGCGCCGATCCTTGTCAAACGCCATCTCCGAGATTTTGGGACCAAGGCAAGATTGCCGTCTTTTAAATTCGCTAGCGTAAAAAACCTTCGCCACTTTTTTTACCAAATCGCTGTCGAAGTTTTTAGAAATTTCTTCAACAGATTTTTTTTCCTCAATCAGCGCGAATAAAATTTTGTCGAGAATTTCGTAATCGGGAAGTGAGTCGCTGTCTTTCTGATCAGGCCGCAATTCCGCGCTCGGCGCTTTAGTAAAAATATTTTGCGGAATCACGTCAGCGCGCAATTTCGCTAATTCGTAAACCTGCGTTTTGTACAAATCTTTCAGCGGATTAAACCCGCCGCACATGTCGCCGTAAAGCGTGGCGTAGCCCATTGCCAATTCCGATTTATTTCCCGTCGAAAGCAAAAGCGCGCCTGTTGAGTTCGAAATTGCCATTAAAATATTTCCGCGAATTCGTGCTTGTAAATTTTCCTCAACCAAACCCACGGTGTCATGCTGAGCCTGTCGAAGCATGTAGCTCATGGATTCGAAGGCTGGTTCAATCGAAATAATTTTCAAATCCACGCCCAAATTTTTGGCGCAAGTTTTTGCGTCATTCATTGAGGAATCAGGATTGAAGCGGCTCGGCAGCGCGTAGAGCGAAACATTTTCGGCGCCGAGCGCGTCGACCGCCATTGTTGCAACCAGCGCCGAGTCAATGCCGCCGGACATTCCAAGGAGAATACGGGTAAAATTATTTTTGCGAACGTAGTCGCGTAATCCCAAAACGCATGCGGAATAATCGCGATTTATTTCACTCCGTAGGGGCTGGCCTTGTGCCAGCCCGTGTGAACCCCCGCAGTCAACCACAATGTCCGCCCCAACATCCACCACCACCGAATCCTCCTCAAAACTTTTCATCTGCAGCACCACTTTCCCCTCCGCATCCACCACAAACGAACTACCGTCAAACACTAGACAATCCTGCCCCCCAACCTGATTCACGTAAATCAAAACCTTCCCCAAATTCTTCGCAAAAACTTCCGCTTTCTCCAAACGCTTTTCCTGTTTTTTTTTGGAATAAGGCGAGGCATTCAAAACAATCACGCCGTCCAAAATTTGCTCTTGCAGCAGAAAAAGATTTTTCGAATCCCAGAGATCTTCGCAGATCAAAATCGCGAGATTTAATCCGCGAAAATTAATCACTGAAAGAAAGGACGAAGCCTCGAAATATCTGCTCTCGTCGAATACTCCAAAATTCGGCAAAGATTTTTTATTAAAAATTTTTTTGACCTCACCTTGCTCGACTAACAAAGCAGAATTGCGAATAATTTCTTTTTTATTTTTGTTGAAATCGATTGTCGGCGCACCAAATAAAATCGCGCATTTTGAGCGCGTCGTCACCTCGCAAATCTCCGAAATTTTGTCGCGCACCGCAGAAATAAAATCTTTTTTCTGCCACAAATCCTCGCAAGGGTAACCGCAAATCACCATTTCCGAAAACACCACCAAGTCGCATCCAGCCTCACTCGCCAACTGAAACTCGCGCAGAATTTTTTGGGTGTTGCCGTCAAGATCACCGACGGTGGGATTGAGTTGGGAGAGGCGGAGTTTCATTTTGTTTTTGCTGAAAAATTAGGAAGGAAACGAGTTTGCGGACGAGGTTCTAATTTTCATTTTTTTTTGTAACTAATTGTTTTTTTGCGGAAGGGAAAGTTAAATTGTGCCCGTAAAGGCACAATTTAAAAAATCTCTGTTCAGCCCAACAACCTCAACGATTTAACGCAAATGCAAATTACTCTAAATAATTACCAAAAACTTCTGTCGCAGGTTCAAAAAATAATTGAAAAAACAAGGCAAAAGATTGCTGAGGATGTAAGTCACGAAAAAATTTTAATGGCGTGGGAAGTGGGAAAAATTCTCGAAGAACATTTGCTTAAAAATAATCGCGCTGCGTACGGAATTCGTTTTTTTGAACAGCTGGAAAAAGACAGCTCAATCGCAAAAAGAGCTCTCTACAAAATGCGTAGTTTTTACAAAACTTACCCAACTCTTCCCAGCAAAGAGAAGGGTTTGAGCTGGAGCCACTACTGCAGTTTGGCCTCAATAAAAAATGACGAGAGAAGAAAATATTTGGAAGATTTAACGGTCGAAAAAAAGTTGGGATCGGACGAGCTGCAACGAAAAATCTCCGCCGAAAAAAAGGTGAAGAGAAAAAAATTAAAACCGAAAAGTCAGAAATTAAAATTCACGAGGGGTGTGCTTTTCACTTACAAACTCGCGGAGTTAGCGGGATCGGAAAAAACTTT
>CAINKA010000097.1 GCA_903849835.1 uncultured Alphaproteobacteria bacterium | reverse complement strand
TGTCGAAGCATGGTTCTGGGCGCGGTGCCTTGAATCATGCTTCGACAGGCTCAGCATGACATGAATTGCGTAATTTTGATTCTTCAACTGAAATGGGTACGGAACCTATTCATCACCTCACAAACCCGCTCCACATCCGCTTTCGTATGAAAATACGAAATTGGTAAACTCAAAGTTGTCGCGTGGATTTCTTCTGAAATTGGATATTGCTGATTTTTAAAATTCTCCCCCATCGCCTTTTGTTTATGTGGCGCGATTGGATAATGGATTTCGGTTTTAATATTTTGATCGAGTAAAAACTCCTTCAACTGATCGCGTTTTTTGTGCCTGATGTTAAAAATATGAAAAACATCGAAATAGTCTGGATGCTGCACTGGCCTGATAAAATCATCACTCAAATTTTTAAAATAAATTTTTGCTAACTCATTTTTGTGAGCATTTATTTCGTTTAGTTTTTTTAATTTGATTGAAAGAAACCCAGCCTGAACCTCGTCGAGCCGCGAGTTATAACCAACCAACTCATTGTGATATTTTATTTTTGAACCGTAATTGCGCAGCATTTTTATTTTTTCGGCGAGCTTGTCATCGTTAGTTACGATTGCTCCGGCATCACCTAAAGCGCCTAAATTTTTTGTTGGATAAAAACTGAAAGCACCAAAATCGCCGAATGTTCCAGCCATTTTTCCTCGATATTTTGCACCATGAGCTTGCGCCGCGTCTTCGATTAATTTCAGATTATTTTTTTGGCACAAATCAAGAATTGGCGCCATTTCGCAGCATTTTCCGTAAAGATGAACAATCATCACAGCGCGAGTTTTCTTAGTAATTTTTTCGGCGAGTTTTTTGGGATCAATGTTGTAGGTCGCAATGTCTGGCTCAACCAAAACCGGCTTCAAACCATTTTGCAAAATCGACAAAATCGTCGCGATGTAAGTGTTGGATGGAACAATAACTTCGTCACCTTTTTCAAATTCAAAAGCAGCAAGCGAGAGTGTTAATGCGTCAAGTCCAGAAGCAACCCCGAGGCAATACTTCGCTCCACAAAATTCCGCAAATTCCTGCTCAAATTTTTCAACATTTTTACCCAGAATATACCAACCAGATTCAAGAGTTTGCGCGAAAGATTTTTTGTAATCTTCGAAAAAAATTTGGTTAAGCTTCGCTAAATTTTCGTATTCAATCATTTGTGACTATTTGTGACTTGTTCAAGATAAGATCTGTATGCAGAGCCTTTTTTATATTTTGTAACCAGCTCAAGAAATTTATTTTTATCGATGAAATCTTTGCGATAGGCCATCTCTTCGATGCAGGCGATTTTTAAACCTTGGCGTTTTTCAATCGTGTAGATGAATTGCGATGCTTCAAGAAGTGAGTCTGGCGTTCCAGCATCAAGCCAAGCAAATCCTCGCTTCAACCGCATCACCCCCAACTTTCTTTTTTTCAAATAAACATTGTTGATATCGGTAATTTCAAGCTCACCGCGCGCCGATGGTTTGGTTTTTTTAGCAATTTCAACAACATCAGAATTGTAAATGTAAAGCCCTGTCGCGGCCCAATTTGATTTTGGATTTTTTGGCTTTTCTTCGATTGAAACTATTTTTTCATCATCCTCGTCAAGCTCGATGACGCCATATCTTTCAGGATCTGAAACGTGATATGCGAAAATTAATCCACCAATTTTTTTTTGATTTAATTTGTTCAATTTTTTCTTCGAGATTTTCTCTGGCAATCTCAGAACCGTAAAAAATATTATCCCCTAGAATTAGGCAGACACTGTCTTGACCGATGAATTTTTCACCAATCAAAAATGCCTCTCCAATCCCCTTCGGTTGGCTCTGAACAGCATAAGAAATTTTGATCCCGTATTCCGATCCATCACTCAAATATTTTTCGATACTCGGCGTATCTTGCGGCGTTGAAATTATGAGAATATTTTTGATGCCAAGATTCATCAATGTCGCAAGCGGATAGCAAATCATCGGCTTGTCGTAAACTGGCAGCAATTGTTTGCTAATAACGTTGGTCAGGGGAGCGAGCCTAGTGCCATTTCCACCAGCTAAAATAATTCCTTTCATCACTATAAAATCATTGTTCCCGCACCGCTTTCGGTGAAGATTTCCATGAGCAAAATATTATCCACCGCGCCGTTTAAAATATGCGCGTAGCTGACACTCCCATCAAGCGCAGCGATACAAGTTTCAACTTTTGGAATCATGCCTCCTGTGATCACGCCGTCACGAATCATCTGTCTCGCAGTTGCAACATTTAGGTGGCTCACGAGCTCTCCATTCGGCAACATCACACCATCAACATCGGAAAGAATAATTAATTTTGAGGCTTGGATTGCAGAAGCGATTGCGCCTGCGACCGTGTCAGCATTGATGTTAAAAGTTTCGCCATTGTCACCGATGCCGATTGGGGCGATCACTGGGATGATGTCGGAATCTTCGAACAAGCTGAGTATTTCTGGATCGATCAAATAAGGCTCGCCAACAAATCCGAGATTCAAAATTTTTTCGATGTTGGAATCGGGATCTTTTTTAGTTCGGGTCAATTTTCTTGCTCTGATCAAATTGCCGTCCTTGCCGCAAATTCCAACCGCTTTGCCCGCAGCTTCGTTGATTTCTTTGACGATCATTTTGTTGATTGAACCTGCCAGAACCATCTCCACCACGTCAACCGTATCTGCATCGGTAACACGCAAACCATCGATGAAAGATGATTTGATGTTTAACTTGCTAAGCATCTGACCAATTTGCGGACCGCCGCCGTGAACGATGATGGGATTGATTCCAACCTGCTTCAATAGCACCACATTTTTAGCAAAATTCTTTAAATTTCTGTCTCCGCCCATCGCAGAACCGCCAAATTTAATCACGAAAGTTTCTCCGGCAAATTTGCGCATGTAAGGCAAAGCCTCGCAAAGAATTTCAGCTTTATGCGCCCATTCCTGACGATCTTTCTCTTTTTGCAGCGAGATATTTTCTATCGGCGTAATGCTGCCATCTTTCTCTTTTTTCTTGTCGTTAAAATTGATGATATTGGTCATGGCGCGATGATTGGATTGGTTTGGGAAGAGGCGATTTCTATGTTCGAAACATTCTTAATCAAGAAATTTTTGCAAAGAAATAACTTCAATTCCGCTAAAATTTTTTATGGTTCTGGACAGCTGTTTTACTTGGATTCCCGAAGGTTTTTGTAATCCAGAAAAATGCTCATTGATGATTATTTTTTCGACCGAAATTTTTCTGCTCTTTAAAGCCTCAATCGCACAAAAAGTATGACTGATTGAACCGAGATAATTTTCGGTAATTAGTAGAAGCGGAATTTTTAATTCTGCCGCTAAATCCAAAAAAGTTTTTTCGCCATTAATCGGAGACATCACGCCACCAGCAGCTTCGATGAATAAAAATTGTTTTTGCTTTCTTGCGAGAGAAATTTTTTCTAAACAAAAATTTTTGACTTTTTCAAAATTAATTTTTCCGGTAAAATGTGGAGAGATCACTTTTTCAAAACGCCAAGGAGAAATTAAATCGAGATTTTTTTTTGAAATTTCCAAATCAAGTGCTAATAAAATTTTTGCTGGATCAGAATTTTTATCGCCATCATGAAAGCCGCTAACTATTGGCTTTATCGCCATTACTGATTTTTTTTTCCGACGCAAATTGCGACAAATATTTTCAACAAAATAAGTTTTTCCGCTATCCGTTCCAATCGCGGCGATAAAATAAATTTTTGATTTCAACATCACTTCAAATTCGAGAAAGTTCCGTAAATCGGACCAAACACAGCGATCGTAATCCAACCAATCATACCACCCATCACCAGCGTCAAAGCTGGCTGAATCATGCCCACCAACTTATCGATCGAGTCATTGATTTCGCGGTCGTAGAAGAATTTTATGTTCAGCAAAGCGCTTTCCATGTTTCCACTTTCTTCGCCGATTTTAAACATGCGCACCACCAGATTCGGAAAATATCCCGTCAGCGCAATTGACTTGGCCAATGACTGACCGTCAGAAACTTGCTGCTTAACCACGGTAATGCTTCGCCTCATTGCCTTGTTTTTGATCGTGCTGCTTGAAGCCTCCAAGCATTCCAACACACCTAATCCGCTTTTGAATGTCATGGAAAAAAATTGACAGAATTTTGCCGCATCAATTTTTCTCATGATTGGCCCGATGATTGGAATTTTGAGCTTTAAATCATCGATCCTCAAAGCCATCTCCTGATTGCGGGCGAGAATTTTTAGTAACGACCAAAAAATCGGGATAGAAAAAATAATGAAGTACCAGTTGTTTTTCATGAAGTCGGAAAAAGCGATCAGCGAAGTTGTGACGAATGGAAGCGCGATGCTTTGCATTTTCAGAAATCCTGTCACCTTCGGAACCACGACAGACGTCATCACGCCCATCACCGCGAACATCATAAAAATACCAAAAATTGGACCCGTGGTGGCTTTTTTAGTTTTTCTTTTGATGTCAGTATTCCACTTGACGTCTTCGATGATGCTGTTGAAAGAGTTGGCAAGATTACCGGTTTTTTCCCCCATCGCAATCAAGCCGATGTAAGTGCTGCTAAAAATTTCGGGATGCTTCGCCAAGCTTTCAGAAAATAAATTTCCGTTCTTGATCGACTCGTAAATTTCATGCATCAGGTTTTTAATTTTTGGAGAATCTGCCGTTTCTCTGAGGTCGTTGATCGAGTCCACAATTGACACCCCAGCTTTTTCCAACTGCTCAAGATGCACGAACATCATGATCAAATCTTTCGGCTTTACTCTGTCTAAAAAACTTCCTGCAGCTTGTTTTTCTTCTTTGAACGAGACCATTTCCAATCCAGTCGCACGCAAAACCGTGGCTAATTCTGACGGATTTTCCGCGGACATTTTTCCGCTAACATATTTTCCATTTTCATTGATGACCTTGTAGCGGTAATGGTGCAGCATGTTTTAGTGTTTTAGCTTTTTCATTTTTTTCAAAATCATTTCGCGTTTTATTTTGGAAATGTGATCGACAAAAGTAATTCCGTTCAAGTGATCGATTTCATGTTGGATGCAAGTCGCGAGTAATCCATCCATTTTCACAACCTGTTCCTTACCGAGAAAATCCAAAAATTTTACTTTTACTGTTGATGGGCGGATCACCTCTGAGCGCATATCGGGGAAGGATAAACAGCCTTCATTGTAAGGCGAAGATTCTGCGGAAATTTCAAGAATTTCTGGGTTGATGAAATAGCGCGGATTGGTGTTTTTGACGTGAACTCCGCCGCACTCGCCGTGATGGTGATGGTGATCGTGATCTTCAGTTTTGTAATCGACATCGATCACCACGACTCGCTTCAATACTCCAACCTGCACTGCAGCAAGACCAACACCGTTTTCGGAATACATCGTTTGCACCATGTTTTGCATGAAATCACGAAGTTGGTCGTCAATTTTTTCGACGGGTTTTGAGATTTTTTTTAGAAGTGGATCGGGGGCGAGAATGAGAGGGAGAATTTTCATAAATCTGGAAAACAACTTAAAAATGTCATGCTGAGCCTAATGTCATGCTGAGCTTGTCGAAGCATGATTCATGGCACAGTGCCTCGAATCATGCTTCAACAAGCTCAGCATGACGATTTGAGTTTTTAGTTTTTAAAAATTTGAATTTTGCGTAAATTATTTTTGTTCACAAACAATCTTCAGCGCTTCTGGATAAAGCCGATGTTCTTCTTTCAAAATTTTCGCGGCAAGAATTTCTTTATTGTCGCTCGCTAAAATTTCAACTTCGGCCTGCAAAATAATTGGACCAGAATCCATTTCTTCGCGGACGAAATGCGCAGTGCAGCCCGACTTTTTTGCGCCAGCTTTAATCGCATCCCCGACCGCATCCGCACCTTTAAATTCGGGCAAGAGCGAGGGGTGAATGTTGATCAGCCGATCAAACCAGCGCTGCACAAACCACGGCGAAAGAAGCCGCATGAAACCCGCCAAACAGATAATTTCCGCACCAGATTTTTCAATTTCGGCGCTCATTTTTTTGTCGAATTCTTCCCGCGGATTTTTTTCCGCCGCAAAATTTTTGTGATCAACGAAAGCTGTGGGAATTTTTTTCTCCCGCGCGAATGAAAGACCCACCGCGTCAATTTTATTCGACAAAACCAAAACCACTTCCGCCGGAAAGTTCAGATCTGCACAAGCCTGCACAAGCGCCTGCATGTTGGATCCACGCCCTGAGATCAAAATCGCGATTTTAGTTTTTTTGGTCATTTTTTTTTAGAACCTGTTTAGAATTTTTTTAACTTCGCATTTCAAAACTGTCATTGCGGAGCTAGAATTTGTAGGAGCGCTAGCGACTTACAAAGTCTCCATCCGCAATCCACCCGCTGCAGGTCGGCGTTTGTAATGCCGACCTAACGTTCATGTGATGGCTTGGCTGAACATGAGTTTTGAGTCGAGTTCTGATTTGAGCTGAACAGCTTGTTCAATTGGGCTCATGTTGGTTTTTTCTTAGTTTTTAATTTCCTTTTCAACTGCTTGAAAAATTCGAATAGTTGAAAATTTAAATTTCTTGCGACCTTACAAAAATCCTTTTTTCAAACCATAAAGAAATTCTTTACAGTTGGATTTTTCTCGCTGCTGCAGGTTGGCATTTGCAACATGAGCGTTGAATCACGGTTACAAACCACGACTCGCATTAGTTTTTTCTGGTAAAAATTAATTTCATTTGAAATCTAAATTCAGATCAAATTAATACTGAATTAATATCAAACTAATTATGAATTTATGCTAGATATCAAAAACGGAATTCGTTCTTTGAGTGACTTCAAACAACATTCTTCCGACATTTTAAAATACATAAAAAAGACTCAGAGCCCAACGATTCTAACCATCAATGGCAAGGCTGAAGCTGTGCTTTTAGACCCAAAATCTTATCAAGATTTAATGAATAAAATTACCATTCTTGAAAGTGGAAACAGAATCAAGAATTCTTTGATCGAGATGGAAAAAACTAACGGAATTCCTGCAAAGAAAGCTTTCAAAAAACTGCGCCAAAAAATCACCAAAAAATAACTCCGATTTGGAAAATGAAAAAATACCACATCACTTTCAACCCTTCGCTTTACAAAAAATTAGATGCAATTTTTTCCCACATCGCACTCGAATCACCGAAAATAGCTGTCGATTTACTTGATGAAATTGAAGAGCGGATAATGTCACTAGAGTCAATGCCCGAAAGATTTGCAGCCATACCAGAAAATATCATCTACAACTCCTATCAGCTCCGTCATTTCTTCTGCAAAAAATTTAGAATCATCTACGCCATTCGTGAAAGTGAAGTCAGGATTTTAGACATTCGACACGGTACACAAAATTTTTTGTCGGCGAATGATGATTTGGTGTGGTGATGGGATTTTTAGTTTTTGCTGCAGGTCGCCGCTCGCCGTAGGTCGGCATTTGTAATCATTGCTGTCAGGTTAAGAATTTTTTTAATCTTTTTAAGAAATTTCAATGTCATGCTGAGCCTGTCGAAGCATGATTCTAG
>CAINKA010000096.1 GCA_903849835.1 uncultured Alphaproteobacteria bacterium | reverse complement strand
TTTGTGAATTTGGAAATTGATGCGATTGCGCGGTATGTGCACTCACTCGTCATCCTTGACCCAAAGGGTCGAGGATCTCGTGAGTCATAGCTCTCACATCCAACTCATGAGATCCTCGATGCTTCGCATCAAGGATGACGAGTAACTTTTGGAAATAAAAATGACCAACAAAAAAAATTATCTCGCGACAATTCCAGAAATTATTTCCGAAGCGAAAAACGGAAAAATGTTTATTCTCGTTGATGATGAATCGCGCGAAAATGAAGGCGATTTAGTAATTCCTGCGGCGAAATGCGACGACCAAAAAATTAATTTCATGGCGAAATATGGTCGCGGATTAATTTGTTTAGCGCTTACGGAGGAACGGGTTGAACAGCTTGGACTACCACTGATGTCGATGAATAACGAATCCCGTCACAAAACTGCATTTACAATTTCAATCGAAGCTCGGACAGGAATTTCTACCGGCATTTCAGCTTTTGATCGCGCCAAAACAATTCGCGACGCAATCGATTTTAAAAATGGAAAAGAAGCAATCGTAAGTCCGGGACATATTTTTCCACTGAAAGCTCAAAATGGTGGAGTGTTGGTGCGCGCTGGCCACACCGAAGCAGCCGTTGATATCGCAGCTCTCGCCGGCCTCAATCATTCGGGAGTAATTTGCGAAATCATGAATGATGATGGCTCGATGGCGCGCATGCCTGACCTAATTAAATTTGCAAAACATCATAAAATTAAAATCGCCACCATCGCTGATCTCATCGAATATCGCCGTCAAAATGAAAAATTAATTGAGATAAAAACGCGGAAAAAATTCATCAGCAAAATCGCCGGAGAATTTTCTGCAACAATTTACCGCAGCAAAATTGACGGCATCGAACATATCGCACTCGTAAAAGGCAAACTCGATGCAGGCACGCCGACTCTGGTCAGAATGCATCACTTAAATATTTTGAATGATTGTTTGGATGATGCAGAAAATCCAAAAACTGGATCGTTAATAAAATCTCTGAAAAAAATTTCTAAGATTGGAAATGGAATTTTGGTTTTGATCAGACAGCCCAACGAATCAATTTCGCATTTACTCGGAGAAGAAAAAGATGCGGAAAAAAATAAAGAAAAAGAGTTGAGAAATTATGGAATCGGTGCGCAGATTTTGTCAGATCTCGGAGTGAAAAATATGACTCTGCTAACCAATTCCAAAAAATCAGTGATAGGGCTTGAGGGCTATGATATCAAGATCTGCGGCTATAAAAGAATCTAAGATTCTGATTTTCTATTAACGGCCTCATAAAAGAAAAGAAAGATCATCCCAAAAGCAAAAGTGATGATTAGAAGTTCAATTAAATGCGGAAAATTTTCTGACATTATTTCGCTGGTTAGAATTGTGTTTTTGTAACCAACTAGAATTTTGTAAGGATATCCGCGCACATTTCTCAGCGTGATAAATCCACCATCACGATCGGTAAAAGAAAAATCTGAAACCACTTCTTCATTCACTGAACCATCAGAATCAGCCAAACTTCTTAGCAATTGGATATTCTCTGAAAACAGCCCCAGTTCTGACTCCATCAACACTTTGTTATTGTCGCCAAGAATCGCAAAATCAGTTTTGTAGTGACCAATTAATCGCTTAAATTTTTCAACCAAACTGTCGATTTTAAAACTCACAACTGAAGTTCCGAGATATTTTCCTTTTGAATCAGTAACCGCAACTCCAGCAGGAATAACATGTTGACCACTTGATGCACCAATCACAGTTGAGCCTGTATGAATTTTTCCGAGATCATTTTTTGCACTCTCCAAATAATCACGATTCGATAAATCAATCGGTCTAGAAATTGTTCCAGCACTGCTTGCAACCAAGTGTTTATTGGCGTCAACCCAGTAGAAAGTTCCGACTGACAAAACGTCCCTGATCGAAGTGTAGCTGTAATTTGTGTTGTTAAACGAAGAAAGAATTTTTTTAATTTCAGGATTTTTTGATTTTGAATCAGCGATTTGGCGATTGATTTGATTCAGAGTTGATTCGGCGTAACCAAGTGTGTTCAAAAAATTCATCTCAACTTCGTAGGCAACTTCGCTCATTTCCAAACGCTTTTTTTCGATGTAGGATTTGTAATCGGAATAAGCGAAATAAAAAATCGCACAAACTATGATGATGTAGTAAGCAGCAGTGTTACTCCAATAGCTGCTAACGTCCTGTGCTCCTGACTTGATATTCACTTCCTTCGCCGGTATTTTTTGCACTTTTAAAGCTGGAACGCTGCGTAATTTCGGTGATTTCTTAACAGATTTTTTAGTCATTTTTTTGAGATTTTTTTTGTAAAAATTTTACAAAATCAAAAGATGGAAAATGATTCGCCCTGTCAAGTTTTTCGATTTTAAAAAATAAAAAATTTTTTTAGTTCTCAAATTTGGAAATTTTTTTCGATTCACGCAAAACAAATGCCCTACTAAAAAATGTCATTACTAAAAAATGTCATGCTGAG
>CAINKA010000095.1 GCA_903849835.1 uncultured Alphaproteobacteria bacterium | reverse complement strand
TGTCGAAGGGTGATTCTAGTCTCGGACTTGAATCACCCTTCGACAAGCTCAGGGTGACTTTTGGGCTCGTGGTGACCTTTGGGCTCGTGGTGACATCGATGCGAAAATGACTAAGAAAAAAGGGAAATCTCACGCGCCTCTTCGTCCGCATTAGCAACAATTTTTATCTCAATCTCACGATAATTCTTCGTCAAAAAATCCGCCGCAATTTCTGGCCATTCGATCAGACAAATTCCACTTTGCAATGCGTCAAAGAAGCCAATATTTTCAAGCTCTTCCGCTGATTTTAGGCGATACAAATCGAAGTGAAAAACTTCGCCTTTTTTGGTGTCGTAGGAATAAACTAAATTGAAAGTCGGGCTCAGAACTTCCGTCTCTTTTTCTTGCAGAAAATTTATGAAATTTTTGGCGAAGAAACTTTTGCCGGCGCCGAGTGTTCCCTTCAAACCAATGACATCACCGACCCGTGATGAAGCCGCGATTTCTCTGGCTAGATCGATCATTTCTGCTTTGGAATTAATGAGGATTTTTCTTTGCATAAATTTGTAAAACCCTCTTTGCAAAAGAGGGAGGGAGACGCGTTAGCGGCGGAAGGGTGATTTTGGTGAGATGCGGAAAATCTAAAATAAATCTGAATCCGTCTCACGTAAATCCTCCGGCGCTACGCGCCACCTCCTTTTTCAAAGGAGGTTGAAAACAGTTTCAATCGGCACGTGATCCGACGGCTGAGTTTCAACACGAAAATCGCGGTAAATTTTCATCGATTTAATGTGCGGTTTTAGGTTTGGCGTCGCCCAAATGTGATCAAGTCTGCGGCCTTTATTGGCGCCGAGCGGATCGGCAGCGCGGTAACTCCACCAACTGTAAAGTTTTTCATTTTCGGGCACAAAAAAACGGTGGGTGTCGATGAAGTTTAAACTGCGTTGCAACGCGTTCATTTTTTCAACTTCGATCGGCGTGTGCGAAACAATTTTTAGCAGCTGTTTGTGCGACCAAACATCTTGTTCGAGCGGCGCGATATTCATGTCGCCAAGAATTATTATACGCACCCCCATCGCGGCGCTAACGCGTCCGCTCGATCCCCCTAAATAGGAGGATCCTGTTCGCACTTCTTTCGCAATGTCAACGCACTTAGCCGCAAAAAACTCACCCATCCAATCAACAAATTTCAGCTTGTGATCGAATTTGTTATTAAGCGCGACGTCAGGAATATCGCCGCCTGCGGGCACATAAAAATTATGTAACTCAACCTCGCCAATTTTAGTTTTTATTGTCGCAGAAATGTGACGTTTGTGGCCGTAATTTAGCACGTCGATTTTCTCGATTTTTGTCAGCGGAAATTTCGAAAAAATCGCCACGCCATTGTAAGATTTTTCGCCAGAAAATTCGATGTGATCGAAGCCGAGAGCGCGAACTTCAAGCAGCGGGAATTCTGGGTCGGAGACTTTTATTTCTTGCAGGCAAATGACGTCGGGATTGGCCACGGCGATAAATTTTTTTAGCAGCGGAAGGCGCAGGCGTAGGGAGTTGATGTTCCAGGAGATGATTTTCATTTGTCGTTGTTTTTTCTAACCTAGACCCTGTTGACATTCATTTTTATTTTCATTTTTCCACAAATTTTTGCTCTTTTTTGCGTAAAATTTTTCGAAATATTCCCGATATTCCAAAAAATTTTACGCAAAAATCGCTAAAAATTTCTGAAAAACTGAAAACAAAACTGAATGTCAGCAGGGTCTAGCGCTGGACGGGGTTTGTAACCCCGTCCGCATGTTCATGTAAAACTTAAATTTGAACTGAACGTTAGGATGGGATTAAAAATCCCGTCCTGCGATAGGCACTGTGCCTAGAATCATGCTTCGACAAGCTCAGCATGACACTGAATCCAACCGCGGAAACACTGCCTTCGGCTCATTAATTTTTTTCCCAGCTTCCAACATTTCCCCAAGTGCCGCGAAATTTCTTTGCGTATTTTCAACCGCGAGCAAATCCAAAATTTTATTGGCGCTCTTAGGCACGAAAGGCAGTAACAGGATTCCAATCACGCGAATTGATTCCGCCGCATCGTAAAGCGCTTCATTCATTTCAGAAATTTTATTTTCTTTTTTCAAATTCCACGGCGCGGCGTCGTTGAAATTTTTATTGGCTAAAGTGGCGAATTCAGTGATTGCGGCCAAAATTTTGTCGAAGGAAAAATTTTTCATCGCGGCAAAAATTTCATCGCGTGGAATTTTTTTGATTGCGATTTTTGCTGGCGGAATTTTTCCGTCACAATTTTTGAAGATCATCGAGAGACTGCGCTGGACAAGGTTTCCGATGTTATTCGCCAGCTCGGCATTGACGCGTGTGACAAAACTAATCCGCGAATAATCGCCGTCATTTCCAAACGGAACTTCGCGCAAAAGAAAATAACGAAAATAATCGACAGCGGTTTCGTGACTACAGCCGAGAGATTCTAACCATTCGAGTTCCTTGTGCGGATCAATCACATTTCCTACCGACTTCGAAATTTTTTGCCCCTCATTCGTCCACCAACCATGCGCGTAAATCGAGTGCGGAATATTTAAATTCGCCGCCATTAAAAATGCTGGCCAGTAGACGGCGTGGAAGCGGACGATGTCTTTGCCGACAATGTGGACGGGCGATTCGGAGGTGTTGCACCAAAATTTTTGGAAGAGCTCCGCTTGCTCATCAGGAAATCCAAGTGCTGAGAGATAATTTGTCAGAGCATCGAGCCAAACGTACATTACGTGGGCCGGTTGCCCGTTGCCTGTTACCGGTTGACCATCAACTGGCAACTGGCAACTGGCAACTCGTGGGACGGGGATGCCCCAAGAAAAAGACGTGCGGGAGATTGATAAATCTTTCAATCCACCTTTCACAAACGACACCACTTCGTTGAAACGTGATTGCGGGCGGATGAAGTCTGGCGCGGCTTCGTAGAGGGTTAGAAGTTTTTCCTGAAATGCGGAAAGTTTGAAAAAATAACTTTCTTCCTTGTGCCACGTGACTTCAGCGCCGGTCGGAGCTTTGCCATTTACCAATTCATCTTCGGCGTAAAAAGCCTCGTCACGCACAGCGTACCAGCCTTCGTAGACATCTTTGTAAATCCAACCGTTTGCTTCGAGTCGTCGCCAAAATTCTTGCGCCGATTTTTTGTGTCGCTCTTCTGTGGTGCGAATAAAATCATCATGCGACAAATCCAACGTGGAAGCCAGTTCGCGGAACTTTGCTGAAACTTCGTCACAAAATTCCTGCGGATTTTTTCCGCGCGCTAACGCCGATTTTTCAACCTTTTGTCCATGTTCGTCAGTGCCAGTTAAGAATCGCACATCATAGCCTTCGAGCCGCTTAAACCGCGCCGCTACGTCACATGCAATTGAGGTGTAAGCATGCCCAATGTGGGGTACGTCGTTGACGTAATAAATTGGGGAAGTGACGTAGAAGTTTCTTTCCGAACCGTTTGGCATGATTGATTTTTAATTTGAGGCTGATGTTATGAGATGGCTTTTCTAGCGCCTTGCCGGCAGTTTGTCGGTCACTCAAAAAACATTCAATCAGGAAGTTCAAAATGCTAAAAAACATTCACATCCAAAATTATCGCGGGATCAAAGATTTGAAAATTAATGACTTCAAACGCATTAATTTGTTGGTGGGGGATAATAACTCGGGGAAGACTAGTGTGTTGGAGGCGATTTCGATTCCGAGTCCAAACCTCATAATTTTTCTTGGCTTAATTCAACTTAGAGAAGGTGGGGGAATCAAAACAGCGCCAGATGGATCATCGCTCGTAAGCTCAAATTTCTCAAAACATTGCTCTCAAATTTCTCGTCAATTTTATAACCTAAACATCGAAGAACCCTTCGTAATAGAAGCAACGTTTAATGATGAAAAAAAATTAAAACTTGAAGCAAGACTTACCTCTGAGGCAAAAGATTTTAAACAAGTTTTTAACATCGCCGCTGCAACCGAAATCACAGAAATTAATAGTTTTGTAGCGGAGTATTCATTTGAAGGTGACGGAGACACTTTGGGACTTTCTTCGAACGGCACGGGGAAATTTGTGGGTAAAAAATTTGCAAACTTAATGCAATTTTTTGTTTCAGATACGACTCCCAACAAGCTAGAAATATTTCACAACTTTACTTCGATCATGCCTTTCTCAAATCGTAGGAGAGAGATCGTTGATTACCTCAAGCCTTTCGAGCCAAACCTTAAAGATATTTCTCAAGTTGGTGGAGATGATTTGTTTTTTGATTTCGAGGGAGACAAAGCGCCAATTTCAGTTTCTTACATGGGCAGCGGATTTGTTCGGTTTTTACACTTAGTTTTAACCATCGATAAAATCTGCATCGAAAACAAAGAAAAAAACATAATTCTCTCCGTTGATGAGATTGGGTTCGGCCTTCATTACACAAAGCTCCAGCATCTATGGAAGGTGCTTTCTAAATTTTTAGATAAGTACAAAAATGTACAGATTGTTACCACAACTCATTCACGCGAAATGATTGCAGCTCTGAATAAAGTTTGTGAAGAAGGCGCAATTAGCAAAGATGATTTTACCGTTTTTAATATCGATAAAGTCGGAGATAAAAACTACGTCAACCCTTACATCGGAGAAGATTTACAGCTCAGGCTAAACAGCGGAGGAGAAATCAGATAACATGCCCATCAGAAATTTAAACCAATTCGATCTACCAAAATTAATCATAACCGAGGGTGAAGATGATGCTCAATTTATTTTTGGTTTTTTAAAAAAAATTAATGAGTCGTTACTAAAATCTATCCATATCCATTGGGTTGGAGGCAATGCAAAATTGCTAGACGGAGATAAAAACGATAACGGAAAAACAGAATTATTCGGTCTAAAACGAATGATAAATGATTCTAATTTTTTGGATAAAGTTCAGAATGTTGCGATAATTTTTGATGCTGAAAAAAATGCTAAAAATTCTTTTGATGTAGTGATTAGACAATGCCAAAAAGCTAATGAGCTCAGTGCGGCTTTGATTAAGAATGGCGGACGTGCAGCGGTATTTAATTTGCCAGAAAAAATTGCGGAATTTCCAAAAAATGAAAATCTTGCGTCGCAACCAAATCTTTCGGTTTTTTTACTAGATAAAGGCGATGGAACTGGGGCGTTGGAAGATTTTTATTTGTCTACTTTGGATGACGGCGACAAATCTTTAATTCGCGAATGTGTTGATGAAAAATTGATCGAATGTTTAACAAAAAAACAGATCAAAATCAGTGCTCAAAAAATAAAAACTCAAACTTTTTTAGCGATAAAAGATCCTAGTTGGAAATCGATCGGATACGTTGCCAGTAAAGGTAAAATTGATTTTGAAAAAACTGGATCGTTACTAGATTCTCTTCGAAAATTCCTCACAGATTTCTCCCAACTCTAATCAAAAATATGTCCTTCACACAAAAGCTCGACGGCATCGTCGCGAAATTTCATGAGTTGGAAAAAAAGTTGCTCGACCCATCCGCGCTCGGGCAAAATTTTGCGAAAGTTTCGAAGGAACATTCGGACATGGCGCCAATCGTGGAGCTGACGGGGCAATATCGTAAACTACAAAAAGAAATTTCGGACATTGATGAAATGTTGCCGATCACTGAAGACAAGGACATGCGCGACATGATGGAGGCTGAGCGTTTCGATCTCTCCAAAAAAATTCCGGAAATTGAGCAACAAATTAAACTTTCGCTTTTGCCGCGTGATGCTGCTGACGAAAAAAACGCCATCCTCGAAGTGCGCGCTGGAACTGGCGGAGAAGAGGCTGCGCTCTTCGCTTACAAACTCTTCGCGATGTATCAAAAATATGCTGAGAGACGAAAATGGAAATTCGAAATTTTGTCGATTTCGGACACGGGGCTCGGCGGTTACAAAGACGCTTCGGCGTCGATTTCGGGACGCGGAGTTTTTGCGCGATTGAAATTTGAGTCTGGCGTTCACCGCGTGCAACGCGTTCCCGAAACTGAAAATCAAGGTCGCGTGCACACTTCAGCGGCAACGGTTGCGGTGCTTCCCGAAGCTGAAGAAGTTGATATTAAAATCGAAGAAAAGGATTTGCGGATTGATGTTTTTCGCTCGAGTGGTCCGGGAGGACAATCGGTCAACACTACAGACTCAGCGGTTCGCATCACTCACGTTCCAACCGGCACCGTGGTTTCAATGCAAGACGAAAAATCGCAAATTAAAAATCGCGAGAAAGCGATGAAAATTTTGCGCTCACGAATTTACGACACCGAACGCGCCAGAATCGACAAAGAGCGCGCCGCAGATCGCAAAGAACAAGTGGGAAGCGGCGACAGATCTGAGCGCATCCGCACTTACAATTTCCCGCAAAGTCGCGTTACAGATCACAGAATTAATTTCACCAGCTACAGAATTGATGGCGTGATGCTCGGCGAATTGGATGAATTTATTGATGCGCTGATTGCGGAAGATCAGGCGAAGAAGCTGTCGGGGGAAGAGTAGGGATTTTATTCACCGCACAATGTCATGCTGAGATTTCGAGAAAAATTCAAAAAATTACAAACTAATCCCGACCATCAAATCACCGTCATCGAGTTTATTTTCGAAGGAAAATTTTGTGGAAAATTTTTCGGCGACGCATTGCAAGTCGTCGGCCAAAACTTGTGCTTTGATGTAATTTTCGAAAGATTTTGCCACCTCCAGAATGCGCGGATTTGTGGAAAAAATTTTGAGCTTGATGTGGTCGGAAATATTTAAATCTGCGTCTTTTCTGTTTTGCTGAACTGCGCGAATGATGTCGCGGGCGATGCCTTCATCTTCCAAATCTTTGGTGACTTCGATGTCGAGTTGAATCAGGCAGTCATTGGTTGGAAGAGCGGCGACGGCGAATTTTTTTTCGTCATTATTTTTTGTTGTCAGTTTAATTTCGAACTCGTCATCGACCAATTTTACGTAATTTTCCCCTGCACTTCCCCCTGCGTTTCCCCCTGCAGCAATTTCGATTTCATTGTCGGAAATTTTTTGCCATTTTCCTTCTTTCACCGCGAGCATAATTTCTTTAATTCTCGCGCCGTATTTCGCGCCGATTTTTTTGAAATTAATTTGTAATTTTAGCTCGGCCAAATCGGAGATTTCTTCTTTGATCGCAACCGATTTTACGTTCACTTCTTCGGAAATAATTTCGACAAAAGGTAAAATCCGCGCCGCATTTTTACCAATCACCGTGAGCGCTTTCAGCGGCAATCTCACCCGTAAATTTTTATTGTCGCGAATCGACAGGGCCACAGAGCACACGGCGCGAACGAGATCCATGTCGGTGACTAATTGCTGCTCGTCATTGAGGAAAGAAATGTCAGGAAAGTCTTGGAGATGGACGGAGATTTTGCGGTTGATCATGCCAATTCTCCGATCACAAAAACTTCTTCGCCGGATTTTTGTAAAATATTTTTCACTTCATCGACATCACTTTTCTCAACCACCAAAACCATGCCAATGCCGCAATTGAAAGTGCGTTGCATTTCTTCGTCAGAAACATTTCCGAGCTTTTGGAGGAAGTTGAAAATTTCGGGACGGTTCCAAGATTTGAAATCGATTTTTGGCGTGGTGTTTTTGCTTAAAACTCGCGGAAGATTTTCGGTTAGCCCGCCGCCAGTGATGTGTGACAAAGCCTTGATTTTGTTGGTTTTGAGGACTTCTAAACAGGATTTTACGTAAATTTTTGTTGGTGTTAGCAGCTCTTCACCAATCGATTTTTTTTCGGAAAATTTGTCGGAAAATTTTAGATTATTTTTTTCCAAAATGAATCTGGCGAGAGAATAGCCATTCGAGTGAACACCGCTTGAAGCTAGGCCAATCAAGACGTCACCCACTTTTGTTTCACGCGGAAGAATTTGATCGCGCTCAACGGCGCCAACGGCGAAGCCAGCTAGATCGTAATCTCCGGCTGAATACATCCCCGGCATTTCAGCAGTTTCACCACCGATTAGAGCACAGCCCGCTTGCTTGCAGCCATCTGCGATTCCTTTGATGACTTGCGCCGCAACTTCAACTTCTAACTTCGAACAGGCAAAATAATCCAAAAAGAAAAGTGGCTCGGCGCCTTGAACCACAAGGTCATTCACTGACATCGCGACAAGATCAATTCCGATTGTGTCATGATTTCCAACTTCAATTGCGACCTTCAATTTTGTGCCGACGCCGTCAGTTGAAGAAACCAAAACCGGATCTTTGAAATTGCATTTTTTTAAATCGAAGAGCGCACCAAAACCTCCGAGATCGGAATCTGCACCGATTCTTTTTGTTGCTTTTGCGAAAGGTTTTATGCGATTGACGAGTTCATTTCCGGCATCGATATCGACGCCGGATTGTTTGTAATTTAGGGACATTTTTCTTGTGATTTAAAACTTGATGGAAATCTTATCTGATGCGCCTTCACGAGACTTTATCTTGCTTTAAATTTTCAATCAAATTTCCGACATGTCGAGAATTTTTTCATTTTTTTCCCTGCTTTTTTTTGCAGCTGCAAGCCTCTCTTACGCAGACGATAATAGCACTTACCTCGTCGAAGATGTTGTTGTTAGCATCACAAATAAAACACCTAGCGCAGCCAGAGTTGTTGCGGTTGCAACCGCTCGCAGAGATGCATTTTTAATTCTGTTAACTCGCCTTAGCCTTCGGACAAATCTCGCTGACAACATCGCTGATGACGAAATTTCCGACATGGTTCGTTCCGAGCAAATTGAAGAAGAAAAAATCGCTGGGAACAACTATTCCGCCACCTTCAACATCATGTTCGCCAAGGATTTTGTTGAGCATATTTTAGCACAAAAAACCATCAATAAAATCGAAGAAAAAAAGGAAGAAATTTATTTGCTGATTCCAGCCGAAATCGTGAAACGCAAACCAATTTTGTGGGAAGAAGAAAATCACTGGAAAACAGCAATCGAGAAAAATTTAAGCAAAAAAGCGCGAGAAAAATTCATCATTCCGCAAGCAGATGTTGCAAATCTTGCGGTTTTAAATCGCAACAATGTTGAACTTGTTGATTATCTTGGGCTTGAACCAATGCTCAGCCGATACAACGCTGGCGCAGCTTACACGCTGTTTTTCAATTACGATGAAATTGAAAATAAAGTTACAGTCAGCGTCACTTACATCAGAAAATTACAGAAAAAAATATTCAAACTTGGCTTCGTAAATGTTGATCGCTTGGATCGCGAAGACTTGATGGACAAGGTCGCAATCAAAACCATCGAATATCTTCTCACTGCGCAAACTTCCGAAAATAAAATTTTAACTTCAGGCTTAATTCACATCGGCATTCCGATTTCAAGCCTCGGAAATTGGTTGATGATCAAAAATAAAATCGAGAGCAGCGGCTTTGTGAGCCAGCTCAACACCGAATCAATTTCCCGCGATTATGTTTTAATTTCCGTCAATTACGTAAATGGCAAAGCTGAAATCGACGAAGCATTTGCTAAAATTGGACTTCCTTTGGATAAAAAATCTGAAAATTTTTACAAACTGGATACCAACTAAAATTTCATGAAACCAA
Source organism: uncultured Alphaproteobacteria bacterium (assembly GCA_903849835.1). Taxonomy (GTDB): domain Bacteria; phylum Pseudomonadota; class Alphaproteobacteria; order Rickettsiales; family UBA1997; genus UBA2645. Next base: position 13,631 of record CAINKA010000095.1, on the reverse strand, counting down.
AAGATAAAATACTTTTTTCTATTCTCGCTTTCGCGGGATTTTTTTGGCTGACTTACCTAGTAAAATCAGTGCTAGCGCCGTTTGTTTGCTCGATGATTATCGCTTATTTCTTAGACCCTCTAGTCGATTTTCTTCAGAAAAAATTTAAACTTTCTCGCCTCTTCGCAACTTCATTAGTTTTGGGATTATTTCTCGCCTCACTCGCAGGACTTTGCTCTGTTTTGCTTCCAATAATTTACGCGCAATTTGCAGATTTAATCATCGCTTTGCCAACCTATTTCAAAACCATCACTTCAGATTTTTATCCAAAAACTGTCGCCATTCTCAACCAGCTAGGTTTCAAGCTTGACGGCACTTTCTCACATCTCGCACAAAATCAAGAGTTCACCACAAAATTCGCAGATTTTTCAAAAAATTTTTTCGGTGGCGCGATTAGTTCTTCTTTCACTTTCATCAATATTTTATCGCTGATTTTCATCACTCCGATTTTGGTTTTTTATCTGCTAAAAGATTGGGATATTTTGATCGAAAAAATTAGTGCTTATCTTCCGAAGAAATTTTCTGCATCGACAAAAAAAATTGCTAAAGACATCGATAAAACCTTGTCTGGCTATGTTCGCGGACAGTTCAATGTTTGCTTCATCCTCGGAATAATTTATTCCAGTTTGTTAAGTTTTACTGATTTGAATTTTGGATTTTTAATCGGATTTTTAACCGGATTATTTTCTTTCATTCCTTTTGTCGGAATGATTTGTGGAGTCACTTCCGCAATCGTCGTGGCCTTGTTTCAATGGGGATTCGATGTTGGCCACATCATGCAAGTTTCACTGGTTTTCATCTTTGGACAACTCATCGAATCAAACTTTCTCACGCCAAAATTAATCGGATCAAAAATTGGATTACATCCCGTCTGGATCATCTTCGGCCTCTTTATTTTCGGTGCACTTTTCGGCTTCATCGGGGTTTTAATCGCAGTTCCACTCACCGCAATTTGCGGCGTCATCATCAAGCATCTCGCTTTGGAATATAAAAAACGTTTTACCTAATGCTGAAAAAATCCCTGATCGAATTTGATGATTTTATTGATCCGAATGTTGAAATCAAAATCGGTGCCACAATCAATCCCAAAGCCAAATTGACAGATTTCTCCCACATAAAAATTTCCGCGATTGATCCGAGAGTTGGAAAAGAGATTAAGAAACGGGTGGAGAGGATTCGGGGGAATTTGGGGAAGATGAAGAAAAGCCCAATGTCATGCTGAGCTTGTCGAAGCATGATTCAAACCACGGTGCTCAGAATCATGCTTCGACAAGCTCAGCATGACAGTGCAACTCTCATCTCTCCCTCGTCACCACAAAATCCGCCAGCTCAACCAGCAGCTCAGCTTTATCTCCAAAAATTTTGAGGTGGGAAACGGATTGTTCTTTCAGTAAATCAAGTTGCTTCTGCGCATTTTCTAATCCGACAACATCGACAATACTGGCATTTTCTTTTGGTTTTTTGTGGACGGCTTCATCAATTTCAACCTTGCCAACACTGACTCCGCAATGATCCAAAATGTCATCTTTGATTTGAAAAGCTAAGCCCAAATCATTGGCATAGTGACGCAAAGCGCTGCGTTCTTTTTCCCCAGACCGACCAAGAATTGCACCAGCTTCAGCCGAGGCCATGAAAAGCTCTCCGGTTTTTAAACGATGCAATTTTGCCAGCTCTTCGTTGGAAATTTTTTGATGCGCATTTTCTAAATCCATCATTTGCCCTCCCGCCATTCCTTTGAATCCAGATGCTTTGGAAATGGTTTTGATCAACTCACAACGAACGGTGGAATCCTTGTGCGTAGTGGGGTCAGAGAGCACTTCAAAAGCGTAAGTCAGTAAAGAATCTCCAGCCAAAATCGCTGTCGCTTCATCAAATTTTTTGTGACAAGTTGGCTTGCCGCGCCTGATGTCATCATCATCCATCGCTGGCAAATCATCATGGATCAAAGAATAGCAATGGATGAATTCCATCGCCGCTGCAACGTTTAGAGCCGCGAGAGGCTTGATGCCAAAAATTTGCGCAGAAGTAATCACCAGAAATGGACGGATTCTTTTTCCTTCCGACAAAACGGAATAACGCATCGCCTCCACCAATTTCGAGTCAGAAAATTCTTCCGGCAATAAATCGGAGATGCGTTTTTGAACTAGGAGAGCGCAGGTTTGGAGGGAAGATTGGATGGGCATAATTTTAGATTTAAATTTAAGATTTAGGATCTTTCTTACTCACAATTTCCAAATCTAAAATCTAAAATCCTAAATCTAAAATCTAAAATCCTCCCCCCTCAATTCTTCAAAACCTTCTTCAAATACTCCCCCGTCACCGATTTTTTATTTTTTACGATTTCTTCGGGAGTACCTTCGGCGACGATATAGCCGCCTTTTTCACCGCCGCATGGGCCGATGTCGATGATGTGATCTGCCGTCTTTAGAACATCGAGATTATGCTCAATCACGAGAATTGAATTTCCGGAATCAACCAACTTATGCAGCACTTTTAGCAATTTGCTGATATCCTCAAAATGCAGCCCAGTTGTGGGCTCGTCGAGTATATACAAAGTATCACCTGTTGCTTTGCGACTTAATTCTTTTGCTAGTTTTATGCGTTGAGCTTCACCGCCAGAAAGTGTCGTGGCGCTTTGTCCGATCTTGATGTAGCCTAGTCCGACATCGCAGAGAGATTTAAATTTTTCGTTGATGTAGGGCATGCTTGAAAAAAACTCCGCGGCATCTTCAACCGTCATTTCCAAAATGTCGGAAATGGATTTATTTTTATATTTTATTTCGAGCGTTTCGCGGTTGTAACGCTTGCCGTTACAGGTTTCGCACTTGACGTAAACATCTGGCAAAAAATGCATTTCGATTTTTATCAAGCCATCGCCTTGGCAAGTTTCGCAGCGACCACCTTTGACGTTGAAAGAAAATCTTCCGACCTTGTAACCGCGCGATTTTGATTCCGGCAAATTGGTAAAAAATTCGCGAATGAAGGTGAAAGCGCCGACGTAAGTGCAAGGGTTGGAACGAGGTGTGCGACCGATCGGCGACTGATCGATTTCAATAATTTTATCGATGAAGTGATGCCCCGAGATTGATTCGTAAGGCCCCGGAACAACTTTTGTTTTGTTCAAAATTTTATTCAAAGCGGGATAAAGCGTTTTGATGATCAGGCTCGACTTGCCGCCACCAGAGATCCCGGAGACTGCAGCAAAAATTTTCAGCGGCAGATTTAGCGTGAGATTTTTTAGATTATTCACCGTCGCACCTTTCAGCGTGATCATTTTTTTCGGATCAATTTTGCGACGCTTTTTCGGCATTTCGATTTGTTTTTTTCCACTGAGATATTGGCCGGTAATGCTGTTTGGATCGTTGATTACGTCCTTCGGCAGGCCTGCAGAAATAATTTCACCGCCGTGAATTCCGGCACCCGGACCAACATCGATGAGATATTCCGCTTCACGCATCATCTCTTCATCATGCTCAACAACGATCACAGAATTTCCGAGATCGCGCAAATTTTTCAACGTGGTGATGAGTTTGTTATTATCCGATTGATGCAGGCCAATAGAGGGCTCATCGAGCACGTAAAGAACTCCGGAAAGACCAGATCCGATTTGAGAAGCGAGACGAATTCTTTGCGCTTCACCTCCGGACAAAGTTCCGGATTCGCGATTTATCGTGAGATATTCCAAACCAACATTGCGCAAAAAACCCAAGCGGCGCGTGATTTCTTTGAGCAATCTTTCCGCAATTTGATTTTGCATCGAGGTTAAATGTTTCGGCAATTCGGTGAACCATGTGACGGATCTTTCGACTGACATTTTGCTAACTTCACCAACATGCATGCCAGAAATTTTTACTGACAATGCTTGTTCGTTGAGCCTGTATCCGCAGCACTTGTCACAAGTTTTTAAAGTTTGAAATTTTGATAATTCATCACGCATCGATTCGCTTTCACTTTCCGAAAATCTTTTTTTCAAACTGTTAATGACACCTTCAAAAGCTTTTTTGACCTTGATCGCCTTGAGCCCATCTTCGATTTTAATTTCGACTTCTTCATCACCCGTTCCGTAAAAAATTTTATTTTTAATTTCGTCCGGAAGTTTTTTAAACGGAACATCCAAGCTGAAATTGTAATGCAGTGACATTGACTGCAAAACCTGCTGGTAGAAGCGTTCTTGCACTCCTTGCCAAACCGCAATTGCACCTTGGCGCAGAGATAAATTTTCATCCTCAACCACTAAATCTTGACTGAAATAAAGTTCAGTTCCGAGTCCGTCGCAATGTTTGCACGCACCGAATGGAGAGTTGAAGGAGAAGAGTCGCGGCTCGATTTCAGAAATTGTAAAACCCGAAACTGGGCAAGAAAATTTTTCGCTGAAAATTAAAAAATCTCCGACTTTGTGAGCAGATTTTGAGTCTTCAGGCAGACCAACAATTTCAACATAAATCAAACCTTCAGAAAGTTTTAAAGCGGTTTCAACCGAGTCGGCAAGCCTGTTGCCGAGATCTTCTGCGATGACAACGCGATCAACAATAACTTCGATATTGTGTTTTTTATTTTTATCCATCACCGGCAAAATTTCGTTCAGATCGTGAACTTTTCCGTCAACTTTTATGCGCTGAAAACCTTGCTTGCGCGCGTTCATCATCTCTTTGCGAAACTCACCTTTTTGTCCGCGCACGATTGGAGCAAGCAAATAAATTCGCGTTTTTTTTGGCAATTGTGAAATTTTATCGACCATCACCGAAGCAGACTGGCTCTCGATCGGCTTGCCGGTTTCGGGAGAATAAGGAACTCCAATTCGAGCGAATAAAAGACGGAAGTGATCGTAAATTTCGGTGACAGTTCCGACGGTTGAGCGCGGATTTCTCGAGGTAGTTTTTTGGTCGATTGCGATTGAAGGAGAAAGCCCCGTAATCGATTCAACATCCGGCTTATCTTGCAAATTTAAAAACTGACGAGCATAGGCGGAAAGGCTTTCAATAAAGCGTCGCTGACCTTCGGCATAAATCGTGTCAAACACCAAAGAAGATTTTCCTGAACCGCTCAGACCAGTGACAACAACGAGTTGGTTCTTAGGAATTTCAATGCTGACATTTTTTAAATTATGCTCTTTCGCGCCGGTAACTTTGATGAATTTTTCTTCCATGAAACAATGTGAATAATGAGTTAGGAGGAACGATTCTTAATTCCTCGTTCCTAATTCTGAAAGGACTAAACTGAAACTGATTCAAGAAACCGAGTGTGTCATGCTGAATTGTCGAAGCATGATTCTGGGCACGGTGCCTAGAATCATGCTTCGACAGGCTCAGCATGACAGACCAGCTTTTTCAGCTGGAATGGGTATAAACTAAAACTTGATTCAAGAAACTTGGCTTCTCACAAAATCAGTTAAGCAACGACTTCAAAACCTCATCTCGCACCTTTTTTAATTCAGAATCAGTGAGTGGGATGAGGCCTTTTTGCAGCAAATAGCCATCATTTCCGACGGTATCTTTGCTGATAATTTCTTGCGCGAATTCGCGCATTCCCGGAATTAAATTTAGATGTTCTTTTTTCAAATAGATGAAAAGCGGACGAGAAACTGGATAGGCTCCAGAAACAATGTTGGCAAAGCTTGGCACGATTTGATTGATCGAGGCAGATTGGATTGTGTCACGATTTTCCTCTAAAAAACTGAAGCCAAAAATTCCCAAAGCATCAGGATCATTTTTTAATTTTTGCACGATCAAATTATCGTTTTCACCTGCCTCAATAAATTTTCCGTCGGAGCGAATTACGTGACATTTTTTCTTGCGAATTTTTTTGTCCGGAAAGGCGATTGCAAATTCCGGCATCTCATTGCAAACACCTTCCATCACCAACTCTACGAAAGCATCACGAGTTCCAGAAGTTGTTGGCGGACCGTAAATTGCAATGTTGATTTTCGGTAAATTTGAATCGATATCGCTCCATTTTTGGTAAGAATTTTTGACAAGTTTTGTAGAATCTTTTGCCGGAATTTTTTCAGCCAGTGCGAGGAAAATTTGTTTTTTGCTCAAACTATATTTTCGTCCCGAAGTAGAATTGGCTAGGACAATTCCATCATAACCGATTTTGATTTCGACAATTTCTTGCACGCCATTTTCAGCGCATTTTTTAATTTCGCTCGCTTCAATTTTTCGTGAAGCGTTGGAAAAATCTGGATAGCCGTAACCAACACCCGAACAAAATAATTTGAACCCGCCACCAGTTCCAGTGGCCTCGACGATTGGAGTTTTAAATTGTGAACTTCGTCCGAATTCTTCTGCGATTGTAGCCGCGAATGGGTAGACAGTTGAAGAGCCGACAGCTTGAATGTAATTTCTTTTTTCAGCTTCAAACGAAATCGCGAAAGCTGAAAAAGAAGAAACGAAAAGTAAAAATAAGGTGAGATAAAATCGCAACATAACCGCTAATTTTTTTTTTATAAATCACGACCAGAGCAGCTACATCGCCGGCAAACGGGCTTTTACAATCAAAAAATAAATGGGAGAAGTCAAATTTTTTTCTGCGCTGGAATCAAATCCACAAATGTCATGCTGAGCCTGCCTCCGCATGATTCAAGCCGCGTGCCTTAAATCATGCTTCGACAGGCTCAGCATGACCTCGTGTAATTTCGCGGCATAAAAGTTGAAATCAAAAACCTCACAAATATCTTCGCGCGACAATTTTCGCCCCTCCTGCACACCACTTATTTCTTCAAAAATTAATGCAAAAAAAATTCTCAAGAAAACTCCATTTTGCGATTATTTTTTTGCCGCTGTTTTTGTGCAACTTTTCTGTTTTTGCAAAAAATTCTGCTGTTAAGAAAACCATCGAGATCCGAGGAAATGAAAGGATCGACGAAGAGATCATCTTTTCCTATCTCGATATTTCCGGCCTAAAAAATAAATCGCCAAAAGCGTTACAAGATTCCATAAAAAAACTTTACGAATCTGATCTTTTTTTGGAGTCAAAAATTTATGACGAGAAGGGGAAAATAATTATCGAAGTCACTGAAAATCCTATCGTCTCTGACGTAAAAATTGTCGGAAATAAAAAGATGGAAGACGAGGCTTTGCAAAGCGAATTAAGTTTAAAAAAACGCACGATTTTTACTAAAGCGAAGTTGCAAAACGATCTAAAGCGCATCAACGAACTTTACCTCAAATCCGGCCGCTTTCTAACGAAGATCGACCCTAAAATTATTCAGAAAGAACAGAATCGAGTAGAAATAATTTTCGAAATTTTTGAAGGACCAAAAGCAAAAATTGGTGACATTTATTTTGTTGGAAACGAAGCATTTTCTGACATTGATTTGCTCGACGAAATCTCAACAAAAAAATCGAAATGGTGGAAATTTTTATCTTCCTCCGACACTTACGATTCCGATCGCACCGAATTCGACAAAGAAAAATTGCGCAGATTTTATGGCTCGAGAGGTTACGCCGATTTTTCAACCATCTCATCAATCGCACAAATCACGCCAGAAAAAGACAGATTTTTTATCACATTTTTACTCGAAGAAGGGACAAAATATAACCTCGGTGAGATCAACATTATCAACCATGTAGAGAAGTTTGATGAAAAGATTTTGGAAAAAGAAATTCTGATAGAAAAAGGCAAACTCTACAACTCAGATTTGATCGAAAAAACTGTCGATAAAATGGTGGAAGTGATGTCAGAAAAATCTTACGCCTTCGCAAATGTTGAACCAATTTTGAAACGCAATCGCGACGAAAAAATCATCGACATTGATTTTATAATTCGCGAAACGCCGCGCATTTACATCAATCAAATTCGCATTTCTGGCAATAGCAGAACTCACGATGAGGTAATCCGTCGAGAGCTACGCCTTCGCGAAGGCGACGCCTATAACATCACAAGAATTAATCGCTCAAAACAACGAATAGAAAATCTCGGATTTTTTGAAAAAGTTGAATTCAAAACCAAAAGAATAAATGAAAATTCGCGAGACGGCGACAAGGTTGATATCGAAATTGAGGTAAAGGAAAAAAAGACTGGGGAATTAAATTTAGGGCTCGGATATTCCACGGTTAACAAAATCACAACCAACGCTGGAATCAAGGAGCGCAACCTTTTCGGCACCGGTCAAGAACTCGGATTGAACGTTCAAAAATCTTACAGCAGCTTCACCGGCGAAATAAATTACACCAAACCTTATTTCTCTGGACGCGCGATTGACGTGGGTTTCGACCTTTTTAAATATCAACTCAGCAAACGTAATTCTCTGTCTTACGATCAAAATTCTGACGGCATAACTTTCCGCGGAAATTATTCGATCACCGAATTTTTGGCTCATCAATTGCATTATTCACTAAGTCAGCAAACCATTAGCAACGTTGATTCCGCAGCTTCTCTCGGATTAAAAAATCTTCAGGGAGATTTTTTAACTTCTAGCATCGGACAAACTTTTTCTTACGATCGAAGAAATAATCGCATCAATCCGAAAAGCGGTTATTATCTTTCGATCACACAAGATTACGCTGGCCTCGGCGGCGACATCAATACTCTCAAACACGAAGGCTCGGCGGGATATTATTTGCCAACTTTTAGCGAAGATTTTATCTTGAAATTTTTAGCGCGAGGTGGCGCAATCGACGGCTTGGGACAAGATGTGCGAAGCAATTACGGATTTTTTTTAGGCGGAAATAATTTTCGTGGATTCCAATATGCCGGCGTCGGACCTCGCACCGTCACGAATGGAAGCGCGAAAGGTGGAGATGTTATCGGCGGCAAAATTTACTATGTCGGAACCGCGGAATTCATGTTTCCTCTAGGTCTACCAAGGGAACTCGGGATCAACGGAATTTTATTCAGCGACAACGGAACCGTGAAAGGAGTTGACCAAATCAGCAAGAAAGGCACGAATGTTGCGGATAGTGGCTCATTGCGTTCATCCTACGGATTCAGTGTTGCCTGGGCTTCGCCACTTGGCCCGATCCGCCTAGATTTTTCCAAAATCGCCAAAAAAGAACTTTACGACCAAACCCAGAATTTCCGCTTTAGCTTCGGAACAACTTTTTAGAATTCATGTAGGGGCGACCCCTTGTGGTCGCCCGCGGTCTGGCACAAGGCCAGACCCTACAATCGTCAAACAATTTTTTAATTTAGTCCATTGTAGGGGCCCGACCCTTGTGGTCGCCCGTGCGGTCTGGCACAAGGCCAGACCCTACATACGACTTACGCCTTTTTTTATGCTTCGCATCTTCCAACTCCCCGAATATTCCCAACAAAAAGTTTCCTCACTTTCAGAGATCGAAAAAATTAAAAATTCGATTTGGATTGATCTGCAAAATCCAACTGCAGCTGAAATAAAGGAGGTCGAAGAATTTTATAACATCACCTTCCCAACCCGCCAACAACAAGAGGAAATCGAGACTTCCTCGCGTTATCTCGAAAACTCCGGCATCATCAAAATCAACTCAACTTTCCTCAACATCATTCCACAAAGTGGCAAACTCGAAGAAAATGAAATTTCTTTCATCGTCACTGAAAAAGTTTTGTTCAGCTTGCGCTATTTCGAAAGCAAAGTGATTTCCGAAACTGTAAAAAAAATAAAACAATTTCCCGCGATCTTCGCCAATCCTTCAAAAATCTTCATCGCGATTCTCGAAGCGCGCGTTGATTTCGACGCCGATCTGATCGAATCAGTTTCAAAATATATCGCGGAAATCAGTCGCAAAATTAACTACAATAAAAATCTCGACGAAGAAATGATTTTGAAAATTAACAAATGCCAAGAGCTTACAATGTCACTGCGCGAGGCTTTGTTTGACAAGCAGCGCGTGCTTTCATCTCTGCATCGCAACGAAGATTTGATGGTGGAAAATGAGAACAGATTGCGCATCATGATCAAAGATATCGGCTCACTCATCGAGCATATCAACTTCAATTTCACGCGGCTGGAATATCTCCAACACAGCTTCATCGGCTTGATTAATATCGAGCAAAATAAAGTGATTAAAATTTTTACGGTCGCAGCTTTGATTTTCATGCCTCCCACTCTCATCGCCAGCATTTACGGGATGAATTTCAGAGTGATGCCTGAATTGGAATGGGTGTTGGGCTATCCATTCGCGCTCTCTTTGATGACGATTTCTTCGACTGTTACGATTTGGTTGTTTAAGCGGAAGAAGTGGCTGTGAAACTCTAAACTTTTCTCAGGCGATTCATGTAAATCGTGGCGCCAACAGCATTGGTCTTGTTGATTTTATAACGACCGCCGCGAGCGATTGGATAGGAAAAATCTCCGCAAAAAACATCGAAAGAAATTCCGTGATGGTAGGAAGATTCGTGATCGCCGAATAAATCAAAACGCACTTCGATTTCAGAAAAATTTTGGCGCAGAAATTCAGAAATCTTTTGCGCTTTTTTTAACTCATCAGAAATTTTTTTAGATTTTATTTTGCTAGAAATTTCTGCGGTGAGATTTTTTAGATTGTCATTGGAAAGCGCTATTTTGCTGATGATTTCATAGTTTTTGCCAGCCAATTTTTTCATCTCAGACAGATTTTTTTTCATCACCGCAACACGCAATTCGATTTTGTTTTTAATTTTTATTTCATCGCAAAAAATTTCGAAAAAATCCGGCGCAGAAAATTCGATCAGCAAATTTTTTCTGCCCAATTTTTTTATAGCAGCGAGCAAAGTTGAGATGATTTCGAAATCAGATTTTTCTTCGTCGCATCCGATAATCTCAATGCCGGCTTGGGTTTGTTGACGATCGGCATGAAGCTCTTCATTTTTTGCGCAGAGCACATCGCCAACGTAGCAAAGTTTTAGCGGAAATTTTTCTTGCTTTAAACGCGTCGACAAAAGTCGAGAAATTTGCGGCGTGATGTCATTGCGAAAAATTATATTTTCACCAGAAATTACATCGGTCGCACGAAAAGAATTTTTTGTTTCTGCGGCAGAAAAATTATTTTCAAACTCAACCAAAGGGGTTTTGATCAAGCGATATCCAGCCTTTAAAAACGTGGCTAGAGCAAGGTTTATATTTTCATGATTTTTTTCCGCTTCGTCAAAAAGCAAATCGTAAAATCCGACTGGGAGGAGTTGTGGGAAGAGTTGTTTTTGCGTCATTTGTCTTGGTCCAAAAAATAAGAATTTTTATTATCGGTGTAAATTTCTGAGTCAGGTTTTTGCTTAAAATAACTGTAAATCACGTTTGGTTTTCCACCATTTTTTAGAAAACCATCATAGTCTCCAATCGCATGGCGGTTCATTCTATCGAAAACTATCCGGAATGTATTGTCTAGTTTTACACTGAATCTGTCTTGAAAATTAGCGCTGGTGACGACGTTGAAAACTGCAATTCCATTTTCTCGCAAACCGTTTCTTACCTGCAAAAAAAATTCTTTCGTGATGAGGTCAGGCGGGATTGACCACTTGTTGCTGTAAGCGTCCACAAAAATTAAATCATATTTTTCAACATTGTGACGAAGAAATGATCTGGCTGATTCGGCGATAAAAATTTTATTTTCCCCCAAAACTTTTTTTAAAAAAAATTTTTCCGAAACTTTTTTCAAAGATTTATCGATGTCGATGAAGGTATATTCGTTGTAATCGTCATCGATGCCGATCGTGAAGCCGCCTGCTCCGATGACAAGAATATTTTTTTTATTTTTGGTTCTTGCTTTGGATTTTATGAAAGTATTTTCCACATATTTGATGTAGTCGAAACGACCTTCTGGCTTTGCGGAATATCTCGAAGAGGCGCTGTTATTTATCGACAAAATTCTGCTATCATCCGCATTTTTTTCATCGATCACTTTGATTGTGCTATAGCCGTTATTCTCAACGATGCCAAGCTCTCGCATCACATCGTCGTTGTTGAATATCACAACCAAACTTACAAAAAATAAAATCGTCAGAGAATTTTTTGAGATGATTTTATTGTTTAGAATCATCACCAACAGCGCCAACAGCACGATCGTTACGATCACGGTATTATTGACTCCGATCAGCGTCATCAAAAGCAGCGTCGAAATTATTGATCCGAAAAACGAACCTATCGTTGAAAAAAATAACATCCTTCCCGCTATCTCAGAAAGTTTTTTACGCGAAAAATAATTGCTGATTAGCGGCACAGTTTGTCCGAGCAAAAAAACTGGATAGGCGATGAAGAGCAGCGAATAGATGGAGGTTTGAACTATGTGGCTGTTAATTCCAATTAAATCGAGCGACAAAAAAAACATTTCCAACATCACATGAGAAAGCCCGAAAGTGAGTATGAAAGCGGCCGTGATGATGTTGGTGATTAATTTTTTTCTGAGAGTTTTGTTCTGATTTGCTTTGTAATTTCCGCCTGCAAAATATCCAAAAGCGAGTGGCATCAAAACCGCTGAAACCACGATTGCCACAGTCTCAATCCCGTTTCCTACGAATGGAATAATTTGCCTGATGGCGAGAAGTTCTGTGGCCAAAATTACATAGCCCTCGATCAAAATTACGAGGTAGAGAGCTTTTTCCAGATTCATTTGGCTATCTTTTTGTTTCGAGAAATTCTTCGAGCGCAAGCATGTCCTGCCACGCGACCTTCTTTTTGCTGGCTTGGCGCATGAGGTAAGATGGATGAAAAATCGTAAAAGTTTTTATTTTGCGCGACAAAAATTTCGGTGCGTAATCCATAAATTTTCCGCGGACGGTGCCGATGGGATCACGCAGGCCAAGGATCGCGGCCATTGATGTCGCTCCGACTAAAACCAAAACTTCGGGATTTAAAAGTTGAATGTGGCGCTCGACGAATGGTCGGCAGATCGCCAATTCTTCGTCGGTCGGACGGCGATTTCCGGGTGGTCGCCAAAAAATTACGTTGGTGATATAAAAATTTTCGGCGCGCGTCATGTGGATGGCGCGAAACATGTCGTCCAAAACTTTTCCGGAATCGCCGCAAAATGGAATGCCTTGCAGATCCTCGTGATTGCCCGGTGCTTCACCGATCACCATCACTTTTGAAGTTGGATTGCCGTCACAAAAAACAGTGTTGGTCGCCATTTTTTTTAAGTTGCAGCCGTCAAAGTTTTCTACCGCTTTACGCAGCGAAGGCAGATCTTTCGCGGCCTGCGCCGCTTTTTTTGCCTGCGCTACGATTTCATCCAACGACAAAAATTTTTCGTCGTGATTTGTTGGAACGGATTTTTTTGCCAAGGCTGCTAAGGTTGAGATTGCGTCAGAGGTTGAAAATATTGGTTTCACGAAGGATTGGGTTGAGACGGATTTTTTTTCCTCAAGTTTTTTTTGTGGGTCTTTTTGCAGAAAATGATTTTGCGATTTTTCAGAAATGATTTCGTTGAGATCGCTATCGAGATAGAATTGGAGTGGGTCGGTGAGGTTGTGGGGTTTTTTCATTTTATTTAAAATTCGTCCTTTCTGTAAAAGTTCACCAATTTGATTTGATCCCAAATCAATCTGAAACTAATAAAAATTTCAATGTCATGCTGAGCCTGTCGAAGCATGATTCAAGCCACGCTGCTCAGAACCATGCTTCGACAAGCTCAGCATGACATTGTGGATTAACTGTGGTTTCAAACATCATACCCGCTCTCCAACCCCCATCGCGCCTTCGGTTT
>CAINKA010000094.1 GCA_903849835.1 uncultured Alphaproteobacteria bacterium | reverse complement strand
CAGTGTCATGCTGAGCCTGTCGAAGCATGATTCTAGGCACTGCACCCTGAATCATGCTTCGACAGGCTCAGCATGACAACAGTGCTATGACTACAAATAAAATTTTTTCCCCTTATGAACAAAACCAGCAACTACTTCGAAATAATCGTCGGAACTTTTGTTTTATTTTGCGCAGCTTTCTTTTTTTTCAGCTCATTTCGAAGCGCTAAAATCAAGACTACGAGCGGATATCATCTCATCGCAAAATTTGAAAATATTGACGGCATTGCAAGTGGCAGCGACGTGAAAATTTCCGGCGTAAAAGTTGGCACAGTTGAAGATCAATTTTTAGACGAAAAAGATTTTCGCGCCACGCTAAAATTGAACGTCGATTCCAAAATTCAGCTCTCCTCCGACAGCTCGGCGAAGATTGCGTCTGAAGGCTTGCTCGGCTCAAAATATTTATCGATCACTCCCGGTGGCGACGAAGAAAATTTGAAAGATGGCGATGAAATAACCTTCACGCAATCATCAGTAAATTTAGAAGATTTGCTCGGAAAATTTATTTTCAACGACAAGGAAAAATCGAATGAAAAAAAATAATTCGCTGCTGAAATTTTTTATTATTTTTTCTCTCTTCCCAAGTTTTTTATTTGCGCAAGAAGTTCCGAATAACGAGGTGTCCCAAGGCTATAAACTCACCATCGATAAAATTGATCCGTCACGTTTTTATCAAATCGCGCTGATTCAAGCTCTGAATAAAACCACCGCAAAAACTTCAATTCTTGAAATGAAAATCGGAGATAAAATTCGATTCGGTCAACTTTCGATCATCATGCTGAAATGTTGGCAGGCCTCGCTCGATCAAAAACCTGAAAGCAAAATTTTACTCGAAGTTTTCGAAAATAAAACCGACGAACTCGGCGCACAAATCGAGAAAAGAATTTTCTACGGTTGGATGTTCGCCTCAAGCCCGTCGATCGCCGGATTGGAGCATCCGATCTACGACTTGACGGCGCTCGGCTGCAAAAATAAATAATAAAAAAACTCATGAAAATCTCCCCCTCGATTCTCTCCGCCGATTTTTCAAAACTTGGCGAGGAAATTCAAAACATCGAGAAAGCAGGCGCTGACTACATCCACATCGATGTGATGGATGGAAGTTTTGTGCCAAACATCACGATTGGAAATGAAGTCGTAAAAAGTTTGCGTAAAATTTCTGCGCTTCCATTCGATGTTCATTTGATGATTAAAAATCCTGATGCACATGTTAAAGCCTTTGCTGACGCGGGTTCCGACATCATCACCATTCACGCCGAAGCATCGACTCATCTTGATCGCAGCATTGCGCTGATAAAATCTTTCGGAAAAAAAGCTGGAGTTTCAATCGTTCCCTCAACTCACGAAGACGTGCTCGATTATGTTTTAGAAAAGTTAGATTTGATTTTGGTGATGACAGTAAATCCCGGATTTGGCGGACAAAAATTTTTAGATTCGCAGCTGAAAAAAATCGAAAATATTCGCAAAAAAATTTCTCGCAGTGGAAGAAATATTGAGTTGGAAGTTGATGGTGGAATCAATGATGCAACCGCTAAATTAGCCGTTTCCGCCGGTGCTGATGTTTTGGTTTCTGGTTCTTATATTTTTGGATCTGAAAATTATTCGGAAGCGATTTTGAAATT
>CAINKA010000093.1 GCA_903849835.1 uncultured Alphaproteobacteria bacterium | reverse complement strand
GTCTTTGTAATTCTTTTGCAGAGACTCCGCTGCGGGTTGTAGTGAAGAGATAAATTGCGTAGAACCAGAGTTGAAGAGAAGTTTTTGAATCTTCAAAGATTGTGCCAACGCAAGGGTGAATGTGATTACCACAATTGCCGCAAGAAAAAGCGCGCTCTGATTTGAGTAAATGCCAAGTAGTTTCACGTTTGCACTTAGGGCATTCATGATTTTTGGCAAAACGAACTTTAAATAAGTGCGTCAAGCACGCATCATCATTTGGGAATTTTTTAAAGAATTGCTGAATGGTTGTGTTTTTCATAATCAAGCCAGTTATTTAAAGGAACTGGCGAGATATTAAATAACTAATTCCCGTATGTCAAGGGGATAATCGTCTAAATTAATGAAAAATTCCCCAATAATTTTTTGCCATTACGGCAATAGCAAATATTTGCCTTACATCTTCAAATGCGCAAAAATTTCTAATCCAAACACTGATATAATTTTACTTGGAGATCCTTCAAATCAGAAGGTTGCGCTCGATTGCGGATTGATTCATTTTTCACTTAAAGATTTTGACTTTGGTGAAGATCTAAAAGTTTTTGACGAAGTTTACGAGCTCATCACTACCCCGCATTTTGACGCTTACAAGCATGGTGACGATTGGAATAAATTCGTTTTTCGCAAATGGTTCATTCTGCATAATTTTCTTGCGAAACAAGGCATTGAGCGCTTCTGGCACTTCGATTCCGACAATCCGATTTTGACCGATCTCTCAACTCTCGAACATAAATTTTCACATCTCGATTGCACGGTGCAGTGCCATGGTCAGTGCTTTAAAGGCTTCTTTACCAATTACAAAATCATCGAAAAATATGTTAAAAAAATTAACGAAGTCTTTTTGCGCCGCGAGGATATTGAAAAGTTTAAAGCATCGATCCTAAATCACAGCGGACCAGCGTCGTTCAATGAAATGACGGTTTACGATATTTTTAATCGTGAAGAAAAATTTGCATCAGAACGCCTCGATAAAATCATCGATGATTCAACTTTTGGCGAAGTAATTTCGCGCAGCAATGGAATGAAAATGGAAAAATTGCCGCTCGGAGAAGATGTCCAAATCACTTTCATGAATCCAGATGGCAGATTTTTTTGCATCGAGGAATCAAGCGGAAAGCCCATAGAAATGCACGCTTTGAATTTAAGTTGGATGCCAATTTATCTCTACAGCGGCGTGTTAAAGCACCTGAAAAAAAATTATAGAAAGCCAAAACAACCGTTTGTTTCTAAGTCAAAAACCTTATCACAAATTCCCGTTCCACTAAAACAGAAATTAAAATTTCTTAGAAAAAAAATTAAAAAATTCTTAAAAGGAAAAAAATAATCAGTGTCAACAATCCCATCAGTCAGCTACGAATATCCGAAGCCATTCAACTTTGATCCGAGCGATCCACAATTTGATATTTTTAAAAATCTACCGCCGGAAAATTGCTCCGCACCGGAAATAAAATTTTTAAAAAATGTCCGTATCAGCAATAACAGCGTGGTTTTTTACTATTTTAAAATTTTTCGCGAAAGCTGCATCGCTCGAGAAATTTACGAAAAATATCAAAGTGGTTACAGATTTTTTCTCAAATTTATTTTCCCGCAATTCAACTTTAGCAAAAAAAGATTTCTCCTCATCACCGATGAATGGACCAGCAATTACTACCACTGGCACATATTCGCTTTAACAAAATTAGCAGTTCTGCAAAATAATAATTTGATCGAAAATTCGCTTTTACTTTTGCCGAAAAAATATCAGCGCTATTCTTGCGTTCAGAATTCTGTTGAGAAATTTGGGATCAAAAAAAATCAAATCGTTTATTTACGACGCAAGTCGAACATTAGAGTCGCAGAGCTTCCGCTGATTAAAGCCTGCCAAAATCATCCGATTATTTTCAGAAAAATTCGCGAAACTTTATTAAAAAATATCAAAAATTTTGAATCAGATTTCGGTGATAAAATTTACATTTCGCGCGAAAATCAGTCTGCTCGCTACGTTGAAAACGAAAAAGAATTTATGGCTTTGATAGAAAAATACGGCTTCAAAAAAATTATCGCCGACAAGCTAACTTACGAAGAGCAAGTCTCGATTCTGTCCAAAACAAAATACCTGTTGAGTCCGCATGGCGCTGGTCTAACAAACATTTTATTCATGCCAGAAAATGGATATGTTTTGGAAATGGCAACCGGTTTTCATCCAGAAAAACCACTCACCGATTACTACAAATTGGCAGCGATGCTAAATTTAAATTATCTTTACCAGCAATGCGAAATGGGGGAGAGCACGAAAATCAAAACTTCCGATCCGCACGAAGGAAGTGTGTTGGTAGATTTGGAAAAGTTAGAAAAAAATTTGAAGCAAATGTTCAACAATGTTTAAACTTGAAACCCGCTCAATCCTTGAAATCACTGGTCCAGATCGCAAAAAATTTCTGCAAGGCTTAATCACTAACGACGTCAATAAAGCGACAGAAAAAAATCTGATTTATTCTGCGATGTTGAATGCCCAAGGCAGATTTCTTTACGATTTTTTTATTTTTGAAATTGGCGAAAAATTAATTCTGGATTGCGACGCACTACGTCGCGACGAAATTTTTCAAAAATTAAATTTTTATAAATTACGCACAAAAGTTGAGATCAAAAAAAATGATGAGATGGAGGTTTATCAGTCGTCGGTCGTCGGTCATCAACCGTCAGTCGATGTGCACTCTTTTCCCGATCCACGCAACTCCAAGCTCGGCAACAGAATTTACGCCCCCACCTCACAACTTACGACTTACGACTTACGACTTACGACTTACGATTTCACCCGCATTTCCCTAAAAATCCCCGAAAACGAACAAGATTTAACCTACGAAAAATCCTTCATTCTTGAATTTGGTTTCGACGATTTAAGCGCGGTTGATTACCAAAAAGGTTGCTATGTTGGACAAGAATTAACCGCTCGAACACATCACACCGGACAAATCAGAAAAAAGATTTTTCACATTAAAATTTCCGACAGCGAGGCGATCCAAAAAAACACTGAAATTTCTTGCGAAGGAAAATCTGTTGGCCTAGTTCTATCGTCAATTTTTCACAATTCTGAACTTCACGCCTTGGCTTTACTCAAGCTTCCAGAGGCTGGTGACTTTGGAAATCTAGAAGTCGAAAATAAAAAAATTTTCATCATCGACTAATGTTTCAAATCTACCTCCCAATCGCAGAAATTCCCGTCAATATCATCGTGATTTTATTGCTCGGACTTGGCACTGGATTTCTCGCCGGCATGTTTGGAATCGGTGGTGGCTTCGTTTCAACTCCACTTCTGATGTTCATCGGAATTCCGCCAGCAATCGCAGTTTCCACTTCGTCAAATCAAATCATCGCTTCTTCTGCTTCCGGATTACTCGCGCATTTTCGCAAAAATAGCGTCGATATTAAAATGGGCTTATTCCTTGTGATTGGCGGCTTCATCGGCTCAACTTTCGGAGTTTCACTTTTTAAAATTATACAAAAAGCTGGTCACATCGACATCGTTGTTTCATTGGTTTACGTAATTTTTCTCGGATCAATTTCGATCACGATGCTGGTTGATAGCGTCCGCACTTTGATCAAAAAAAAATACGGCGTGACTTGGGAAAGGCCTGACAGCGTTCATCTCAAAAAAATTTTAAAAAAAATCGATCACTTGCCGTGGAAAGTTTATTTTCCGAAATCTGACATTGAGGTCAGCATCATCGCACCAATAGTTCTCAGCATCGGCGTCGGAATTTTAGTTGCCCTGATGGGAATTGGCGGAGGATTTTTGATGATTCCAGCGATGATTTATCTCTTGCGCATGCCCTCGTCAGTCGTGGTTGGAACGTCTTTATTTCAAATCGTTTTCATCGCTTCAAACACCACATTTTTGCAAGCACTCACCAACAATTCCGTCGATATTGTTTTGGCATTTTTAATGATCGTCAGCTCTTCAATTGGCGCGCAAATCGGAACTCGCAGCGGCTACAAAGTTGACGCTGACAGCATGAGATCTTTCCTTTCTTTGCTACTTCTCAGCGTCTGCGTAAAAATGATGGTCTCGCTGTTTTCTAAGCCGGAAAGCCTCTACATAATCGAGATTTTGAAATGATGAAAAAAAATTTTCTGATTACGATTTTATTTTTTATCACTGCTCCAGCGCTTGCCAACCCAATCATTTCAGGCATTTCCACCAATGAAATTAACATCGATACAAAATTTCGTGGCGCAAAAATTTTACTTTTCGGAGCGAAAGGTGATGCGGGAAATGTGATCGTAACTGTGCGCGGACCGAAAAAGAATTTCATGGTCACACGCAAAGAAAAGCTGCTCGGAATTTGGTATAACGGTACCCGCGTGAAGTTCAAAGACTCTCACAGTTTTTATTCGCTCTTCTCCACATTCAACGATCAAGAGCTGACTGACGGGCTTCTGCGAGATTTAGAACTCGGAAAAAATAATCTCAAATTCAGTGCATCAGAAGAAATTAAAGCAGAAGAAAAAAACGAATTCCAAATTCAGTTGGTCGATAAATTAGAAAAAAATAATCTCTATTCCTCTGGCGCAAATAAGGTGGATTTCCTAGACGAGACGCTGTTCAAGGTGATGTTGAATTTTCCAAAAAATATCACGCGAGGGATTTACACGGTTGAAATTTATTTGATCAATGATAGCTCGTTATTGTCATTTCAATCAATTCCAATTTACGTAAATCAGGTTGGACTCAGCGCAAAAATTCTAGACTTTGCTTACCAAGAATCTTTTTTATACGGACTGCTTTCGGTAGCTCTAGCATTGATTGCGGGCTGGCTCGCAAATTACGTCTTCACGCGCTTCATTGGAAAATAAAAACTAAATTTATGGCAAAATCATCGGAAGAAAAACATGCGCCAACGATTGTGGTATGTGTCGATACCAGCAACGCTTCTGAAATTACTTTGCGCTATGCCTGCTACAAATCAAAGCTCACAGGCTTCACGCTACAAATTTTAGCTGTGATGGAAGCGTCGCACAAAAATCTTCTTTTCGCTTCCAAAGCAATCGGCAATGACAAGAGAAAACAGCTGGAAAAACATCTGCAAAAATTGCTCGCTTCAATCAACAAAGAAAGTGGCATCACGCCAGTGATTTCAATACGCGAAGGCGATATCGTCACGGAAATTATTCGCGAAATAAAATCGATTCCAAATTGTGCAATGTTGATTTTAGGAAAGTCTAAAAACTCACTAAGCGACAACACCGTTCTGCCAAAAATTGCTAAAAAAATCGGCGAAAAAATCCGCGTTCCCGTGATGATTGTTCCGGAAAATTTAAACGAAGAATTTCTGAAAAAAATTTAATGTCCCTCTTCCGCTCATTTTTCACCATCTCATTTTACATTTCTCTCTCAAGAATTTTGGGATTTATTCGCGACATTTGCATCGCACATTATCTCGGCGTCAGCATGCTTTCCGATGCATTCTTTGCCGCATTTCGTCTGCCAAATTTTTTCCGCCGCGTCTTTGCCGAAGGGGCTTTCAACTCAGCATTCGTGCCGATTTTCATTGCAAAACTTCAAGATAACAAAACCGACAGGGACGAGATTCTTTTTGCAAGAAATATTTTTTCAGTTCTGTTTTACGCGCTGCTAATTTTCACAATCATCTTCCAAATTTTCATGCCGTTTTTTATGAAAATTTTATTTCCGGGATTTTTTACAGATGTAGAAAAATCAACCATGCTCGTCAGCCTTTCCCACATCACGATTTTTTATTTGATTTTCATTTCTCTAGTTTCTCTCTGCTCTGGAATTCTCAATTCGCTCGGAAAATTTGCAGTTCCAGCCTCTGCACCAATCATCCTTAATTCCACTTTAATCGCCTCGATTTTTGTTTTTGGATCAATCACTCCAAACCATGCCTACGCTCTTTCTTGGGGTGTTTTTGTAGCTGGAATTTTACAATTTTTATGGCTGTTTTTTTTCACCCTAAAATCCGGATTTTTGCTTTATCCAAAAATTCCATTCAGAGGAAAAATCATAAATCAGGATACCAAAAACTTTTTCAAAAAACTCCTTCCTGGCATTGTCGGCGCTAATGTGATGCAGATTAATCTTTTGGTAGATTCCATTTTCGCCAGCCTAATTGCAGGCGCAGTTTCTTATCTTTACTACGCTGACCGCATCAACCAATTGCCTCTGGCGATGATTGGAATTGCGATTGGAATTGCGTTATTGCCAGCACTTTCACGAAAAATAAAAGCCGGTGAAAATGGAGAAGCAATCAAGCTACAAAATCTTGCACTTGAAGTTGGGCTGATCTTGGTGATCCCCGCTACTCTAGCTCTCACAGTGCTTGCTTATCCAATAATTTCTACGCTTTTTGAACGCGGAAAATTCACTTCCGATGAAAGTTTTTTTGTTTCAAAAGCACTGATGTTTTATTCTTTTGGCCTGCCATCTTACGTTTTGGTGAAGGTGATGGAGCCAGCATTTTTCGCGCGCGGCAACACAAAAACTCCGATGAAAATTGCCTTCGTCTGCTTGATAAATAACGCCTGTTTAAACGTTTTATTTTTTGCAATTGGGTTCGGATATGTTGGCATCGTGCTCGCCTCCGTCATCTCGTCTTACCTCAATTTAACTTTGTTAATCACAACTTTGATGCAGAAAAAATATTTTCATTTTGCGTCGGATTTTTTGAGAAAAGTTATTTTGATTTTAATCCCGTCACTCCTCATGGCACTAGCTCTTTTCACGATGCGGCAATATTTTTCTTTTAGCACTTTTTTCGGAAAAATTCCTGAATTAATCATCATGATTTCAATTGGACTTTTCGTTTATGGCATCAGCGCCTACTTCTCTGGAAGCTTGAATATCCTACTCAATTCCAGCCTCTTCAAAAGAAAAAAAGATGACATTATCCCAGCAAGTTAGCGAAGAATCTTACCAAAAATTAAAGCAGAAAAATTTACAAAACACTCTTGGCGATTATTGTCGAAACGCTGAGTGGATATGGATTGGAGCACATTCTAGACGCAAAGTAACTTTTCAAATTGGCCCCAAAAATCATCTCGGATTCTTCGCAGAAAAATCAAATAATTTAATTGAAATTACCGAAGATCCTCTCGCCGAAAAAGAAATTTCTGCGCTGATTCTTCCGCTAAAAAAATTCTTAAAATCGCAGGAAGAAAATCTTTTTACACAAGTCATCACAACGCTATTTGACAGCGGTCTGGACTTGGTATTCACCACAAAAAGAGAATTAAATTTTTCTCAAATTCAAAAGCTGATTGGTTTTGCAAAAGAACAAAATCTTAACATTTCTTATCGAGTTAAAAATCACATCACTCCGATTTTTTTGGTGCGAAAAAATCAAATTTTTTATTCGGATTTTAAAATTAATTTGGATTCGGATATTTTCATCCAAGCAACAAAATCAGGGCTTCAAAGCATCGTAAAAATTATCAGAAATTTTCTTGAGCAAAATAAAAACATCAAAAATATCGCGGATATTTATGCAGGATTTGGCGCTTACACTTTTGCAATTCAAGATTTGGCAAAAGAAATTTTTGCTTTCGAAGGCGAAGAAAAAATGATCGATCTGATTAATAAGAACGCTGCTGCAAATAATTTTGCAAAAATAAAATCTTCGACTCGTGATCTTTTTTTAGATCCAATTCGCGCGAGTGAATTAAAAAAATTCGAACTAGCAATCATCAATCCGCCAAGAAATGGTGCAGCTCCACAGATTTCCGAAATTTCGAAATCTGCATTAAAAAATGTAATTTACGTTTCCTGTAATCCCGAAAGTTTTAAACGCGACGCAGAAATTTTAATTGACTCAGGATTTAAAATTACAAACCTTACCGCACTCGACCAATTCTACTCTACCAAGCATTTGGAGCTGGTAGCAATCATGCAAAAAAATGTCTAAAAAAAAATTACAACAAATTCCCAGCTGGGATTTATCTGATTTTTATTCTTCGATTAAAGATAAAAAAATTTCTCTCGATCTAAAAAAAATTGCCGCTGACAGCGAAAAATTTACCAAAACATTTAGCGGAAAAATCACCAAGCTCAACGCTTCACAGCTTTTTTCAGCGATTAAAAATTACGAAGAAATAGCAGAAAAAATCGGAAAAATTTCTAGCTATTCTTACCTGATTTACGCCTCCGATTTGTCAAATCACGACAATGTTTCTTTCCATCAAAATATCAGCGAAGCCCTAAACAAATTCGAATCGCAGCTCGTTTTTTTTACGTTAGAATTAAACAAAATTGACGATAAAAAACTCACGATTCTTCTCAAAAATTCTGACCTAAAAAAATATCAACCTTTCATTCGCGACATTCGCGCCTTCAAGAAACACGAGCTTTCGCAAGAGTTAGAAAAATTTTCTTTGGAAAAAAATATCACCGGTCGCTCTGCCTTCATCAGACTGTTTGACGAGACCGTAAATAATTTAAAATTTTCTTACCGAAAAAAAATTTTGAACTCGCAAGAAATTTTTAATTTACTTAGCAATCCTGACGAAAAAATTAGAAAAGATGCAGCTAAATCAATCGGAAAAACTTTCGAAGAAAATTCAAAAATCTTCGCCTTCATCACCAATATTTTAGCAAAAGATAAAGCCGTTGATGATTCTTGGCGTGGCTTTGTGAAACCAATATCTGCGCGCAATCTCAGCAATTTTATCGAAGATGATGTAGTGGATCTTTTGATAAAAAAAGTAAAAGAAAATTACGCCAACACTTCGCATCGCTACTACAAAATTAAAGCAAAAATTTTAGGCAAAAAAACTTTGAATTATTGGGACAGAAATGCGCCTTTGAGCAAAATTGAAAATAAAAAAATATCTTGGGAAGAAGCGAAAAATCTGGTTCTATCGGCTTACGAAGAATTTTCCCCACAGATGAAAAAAATAGGAAAAACATTTTTCGATAAAAATTGGATCGACGCTCAAGTCAGGACTGGCAAGGATTCCGGCGCATTTTCTCACTCAACAGTTCCTTCGGTTCATCCCTACATTTTGATGAATTACCAAGGCAAGGTGCGCGATGTGATGACTTTAGCTCACGAATTAGGGCATGGCATACACCAATGTTTGGCAGGGGTTCAAGGCCATCTCATGTCATCAACTCCACTAACTTTGGCGGAAACTGCTTCGGTTTTTGGCGAGCAGCTAGCCTTCCAAAAAATTCTTAAAAATGAAAAAGATGCAAAGAGGAAAAAATTCATCATCGCTGCAAAAGTTGAAGATATGATCAATACCGTCACTCGCCAAATTGCATTTTTAGAATTTGAGAAAAAGGTGCATGAAGCCAGAAAAGACGCGGAAATTCCGCTAGAAAAACTTTGTCAATTTTGGATGGAAATTCAAAAAGAATCTCTCGGACCAATTTTTAAATTTGACGAAGAATATCGCTTTTTTTGGTCTTACATTCCGCATTTTATTCACTCGCCATTTTACGTTTACGCCTATGCCTTTGGCGATTGCTTGGTGAATTCGCTTTACGGAATTTATAAATCTGGAAAAATAAAAAATTTCGAAGAAAAATATTTGGCAATGCTTGCCTCTGGCGGCACCAAGCATCACAAGGAAATGCTAGAACCGTTCAATTTATCAATTCGCGATCCAGAATTTTGGCAAGCTGGCCTCGACGTAATCATCGGATATATCAACCAATTAGAAAAATAATTATGCTCGAATTAAATCACGCAGAGTCTTTGTTTAACAGTCTTTATGGCAATATTAACGGCTACGATATTTCCAACGCAGCACGCAGAAAAACTTCTCTCGACACCAGCCGATTCCTCTACGGAGAAATTCCATTTCAAACTTGGAAAGAAATTGTTGAGCTAGCAAAACCAAAAAAAGATGGTGTGTTTTTTGATTTAGGATCTGGAACCGGAAGAATCCTAATGGCATCGCATCTGCTTTTTAATTTCAAAAAATTAATCGGCGTAGAGCTTCTCGAAGGCTTGCACGAGAAGGCTGTAGAGGTGAAAAAAAATTTCGACAAAACTATCAAACCACAAATCGCGGATCACATTTCCGGACAAGAATTTCAACTGATTAACGGCGATATTTTTCAAACTGATTTGCGCGAAGCTGATTTCATTTTCATGAATCACCCCTTCAAAGATGGTGAGATTTTTTTAGATCTAGAAGCAAAGTTTTTGAAAGAATTAAAGAAAGGAACAAAAATCGTCACCATCATCCGCGCCTTACGCAATCCAAGCTTCACGAAGCTTTGTAGCCAAACTTATAAATTCAGCTGGGGCGATTCCACTGCGCATTTTTTTGAAGTTTAATCCCGCCCAATGGATCTTTTAATTCGCGCCTCCCTTCTGTTCAATTCACTCTACAAAAATGTGAATGGCTGCAAAATTTCCGTATCTGCCCGAAAAAAACTCAGCAACACATCTGATTTTCTTTACGGTGAAATAAATCTCCTCAGCTGGAAAAAAATTGTCGAACGAGCAAATCCAAAAAAAGATGGTGTGTTTTTTGATTTAGGATCTGGAACTGGAAAGTCAGTTATCGCTTCGCATTTACTTTTTAATTTCCGCAAATCAATCGGCATAGAGCTAATCACAGAGCTGCACGAGCAGGCTTTAAAAATAAAAGAAAACTTAAAAAAAATCATCGATCCAAAAACTCAAACTCATGTCTCAAACCGTGAATTGGAATTTATTCAAGGCGATATTTTTGAAATCGATCTTCGTGAAGCTGATTTTATTTTTCTTAATTATCACATCCGAAAATCTAAAAAATTTTTAGATTTTGAACAACAATTACTGGAGCAATTAAAGCCACGAAGCAAAATTGTAACCACGCTGAAACCCCTACAAAACTCAGCCTTCAGACAATGTGACCATCAAAATTATAAATTTAGCTGGGGCAGCGCGCCGGTTTATTTTTACGAAGTTTGATTCAGGCTCTGCTGTTAGCGATACTGGTACAAGCGGCAAAAAATTACGTTGCTGAAAAAAAATCTGTCACAATCAGAATTGCCAATGACGATTTTGCAACGATGAGGCGCTGTCGCAAATCA
Source organism: uncultured Alphaproteobacteria bacterium (assembly GCA_903849835.1). GTDB lineage: Bacteria > Pseudomonadota > Alphaproteobacteria > Rickettsiales > UBA1997 > UBA2645. The sequence continues at coordinate 4,973 of CAINKA010000093.1, read as the reverse complement.
AGTTTTTCTAAGAAAATTTTGTTCGATTGTAGGGGCGACCCTTGTGGTCGCCCGTGCGGGCTGGCACAAGGCCAGCCCCTACAAAATAATGGCGCTGTCTCAAATCAAGTTTTTCTAAGAAAATTTTGATTTGCGACAGTGCCATTAGAGCCTATCTCAAAATCCAATTTTCACATGAACCTATTCCGCAAAAAAAGCATCAAAGAAATTCTTGCCACTGCTGAAAAAAATACGCTGAAAAAAACTCTCGGTGCTTTCGATTTGGTTATGCTCGGAATTGGCTGCACGATTGGCACCGGCATTTTTGTTGTCACCGGAATTGCCGCCGCAACTTATGCCGGTCCGGGAATCGCAATTTCTTATTTCATCGCTGCTCTCGCCTGCGTTTTTGCCGCTCTTGCTTATGCCGAACTTGCCTCAATGGTTCCTGTTGCAGGAAGCGCTTACACTTACTCCTACGCCGTCATGGGGGAATTTGTCGCTTGGCTAGTTGGTTGGGGATTGATTTTGGAATATGCAATCGGTGCCGCAACCGTGTCGGCTGGCTGGTCGGGATACATGGTCGGAATTTTGCATTCTGGCGGGATTAACATTCCGGAATATTTAACAAAAGTTCCATCAGATGGCGGCGTCATAAATTTGCCGGCAATTTGCATCGCATGTTTCATCGGATTTTTATTATTTCGCGGCACGAAAGAAAGCGTGACTCTAAATCGAGTTTTAGTCGTTACAAAACTCGGCGTGATTTTTTTATTTTTATTCATCGCAACTCCGATGATCAAACCAGTGAATTGGTCTGAATTTATGCCATTCGGAATGCATGGGGTTTTTGTTGGAGCTGCCACAGTTTTTTATGCTTACATCGGATTCGATGCCGTCGCAACTGCGGCCGAAGAATGTAAAAATCCAAAACGAGATTTGCCTCTTGGAATCATAGGATCGCTAGTGATCTGCACTGTGCTTTACATCGCCGTAGCTTTAGTTTTAACCGGCATTTCGCATTACAGCACTCTCAACAATCCTGAACCTCTTGCGCGCGCTCTTCGTGAGAATGGCAGCAATCTGGGATCGGTGTTGGTTGCGGTTGGAGCAATCGCTGGAATCACCTCGGTTCTGCTTGTTCTGATGTATGGCCAGTCTCGTATTTTTTTCGTGATGTCACGCGACGGTTTAATCCCAGCTCGTTTCAGCAAGTTACATAAAAAATTTAGCACACCTCACATCAGCGTTATTTTTACCACTATTGCCGTCGCTACAATCACAGGCTTTTTACCGCTACAAACTCTCAGCCAAATGACGAGCCTCGGAACTTTATTCGCCTTCATCGTCGTTGCGATCGGAGTATTGGTTTTGCGAATCACCGAGCCAAAACTGTCTCGCTCGTTTAGATGTCCTGCGGTCTACATCGCCGTGCCGCTTGCGGTTCTAAGTTGTGGCTATTTGACTTACACTTTACTTTTGGAAACCGGAAAATTTTTCGCAATGTGGTCGCTGCTTGGATTGGTGGTTTATTTTTCCTACAGCTACAGAAACAGCCCGCTCAATAAAAAAAATCGATAGCCTTCAATGCGAATTGTCGCCGGAAAATTTCGTGGAAAAAATTTAGCAAAATCAGATCACCTCAAATCTCTTCGACCAACAACAGACAAGAATCGCGAAGCTCTTTTCAATATTTTAGTTTCAGCAAAATTTATCAAAGAAATCGGATTCAAGATTGATGACGCAGCAATTTTAGATGTTTGCTGCGGAAGTGGGGCAGTGGCTTTCGAGGCGCTTTCTCGCGGTGCAAAATCAGTTTGTTTAATCGATAATTTCAAAGCACATCTCGATCTCGCGAAAAAAAATTCGGAACTTTTAAAAGTTGAAAATGAAGTCGAAATTTTTTGCGCTGATGCAAAAAATCTTCCGAGAAATGAAAAGTTTTTTGATTTAATTTTTGTCGATCCGCCCTACGTGGAAGACTATTCAGCCATCATCAAAAATTTATTGGAAAAAAATTGGGTTCAAAAAAAATCTTTGCTTGTGGTGGAGTTTAAGACGTCTGGGGAAAGTTTTTTGATTGGTGATGTTGTGGCTGCCAGCGGGCGAGCACAAGGCTCGCCCCTACAGATTTTGGAGCTACGTCATTACGGAAAAACTTCTTTCGCCTTTTTGAAATATTTGTAGGGGCGAGCCTTGTGCTCGCCCGCGGTCTGGCACAAGGCCAGACCCTACAAAAGCATCATCGTAACATCAAGCATCCGCAACGAAAAAGCCCATTCATTGTCATACCAAGAACAAACTTTTACAAAATTTCCCATCACTTTTGTTTGAGTGACATCGAAACAAGAGCTGTAATCTGTGTGGTTGAAATCGATCGAAACCAAAGGTTCTTCGACGATTTGTAGAACTCGCTTCATCCTTCCGCTAGCTGCTTTTTTTACCGCTTCATTCACTTCTGCAATCGAGGTTTCTTTCTTCGCGATGAAGTTCAAATCAACCATCGAAACATTTGCTGTCGGAACGCGAATCGCGCCGCCATCAAGCTTCCCCTTTAGCTCCGGAAGAACCAAGCCAATCGCTTTTGCAGCGCCTGTTGAAGTTGGAATCATTGACATCGCACAAGCTCTGGCACGACGCAAATCTTTGTGAGCATTATCCACAACATTTTGATCGTTGGTGTAAGCGTGAATTGTGGTCATAAAACCTTTTTCAATTCCGATTGAGTCATTCAAAGCTTTTGCAATTGGAGCTAGGCAATTCGTGGTGCAAGAGCCAACGGAAATCACCTCGTCACTTGCATTTAAAATTTCATCATTCACGCCAAAAATAATTGTTTTAACCGAATCTTCTTTTGCTGGAGCGGAGATGATAACTTTTTTTGCGCCAGCTGTGATGTGCTGCGCAGCGTCTGATTGCTTGGTAAAAGCGCCGGTACATTCGAGAACAACGTCAATTTTTAATTCTTTCCAAGGTAATTTTTTCGGATCTCTTTCCGCGATGAGCTTAACTTTTTTTCCATCGATCACCAAATTTCCGTCAGAAATTTCTACCGATTTTGTGAAGCGTCCGTGAATTGAATCATATTTTAGTAAGTGTCGTTGAGTCTCAATTGGTGCGGATCCATTGACCGCTACTAGTTCAATATTTTTATATTCAGGATTTTCAAAAATTGCGCGAGCAACGCAGCGCCCAATTCTTCCAAGTCCATTAATTGCAACGCGGATGGTCATAAATTTAATTTTTTTTAATGTGAAACTCGTGAGTTGTAATAGCTCAAAGCGCTTCTGAAATCTTTGAGATTAATTTTTGCCGTAACCTCTTTTTCTGAGTTGCGGACGCTAAAACGGAAGAACAAAAAGTCACCGCTTTTCATCTGACGATAGAGTTCAAGTTTTTGTGCATCATCAAGCGGGATAAGGCTGAAATCCTTAGCGCTAACATTTTTTGAAAGAATCAGATCATTTCTGTCGACGCGAATTTGAACAAAAGTTCCAACTTTAATTTGAGGAATTGCAACTAGGAGTTGGCTGAGAAATTTTACTGTTGGTTCGATCGTAATTACCGCAGAATTTTCAAAAAATTTTGAAGCAATTTTGCAATGCGCCATGTCCATCATCACATCAACTTCGCAAAAAACTTTCCAATCGCCAAAAGTTTTTTCTTCATTTTGGATGTTGATTATTTCTGCAGAAGCTTGATTAAAACTTGTTAGCTCAAAAAAAATTATTAAGAAAAATTTCGCTAAAACTTTCACAAACTTTTTCATATGATGATTGCCTATTACGTAATTTATGGATTGCTGATTTTTCTTTGTCTGGCGGGCTTGTGCAGTCTTTTTTTTGTTAAAGAATACGCGAGAAAAATTGCCTGTCTTTCAGTTTCTTACAGCAGTTTTTTAGTTTTTATTATTCTCTTGTCTTTGGCGAATGCAAAACTCAATGAAGTGCTGGTTATTATGGTAAGCACTTTGGCAATTTTTTCTGTTAATTTGCTAATTGGGATAGGAATTGCTCGGAATATTTCTGAATCTCGCGAAGAAAAAAGCAGCTAAACATTATCTAATTTTAGACGGACAATGCTGTTATTTGATTTAAATTCTGACATTAATTTTTTTCTAAGATCCACTGTGTGATTTTCGATCTTATCTAGGATTTGCAAGAGTTGGACAGCTTCTGCTGGTAAAATATTAAAATCGATTTGTTCTCTGATTGCTAGATTTGCGCTCATATTTTGATAAAAAAAAATGTTAATAAAATTAGAAGATATTCACAATTTGTTTAGCTTCGCGAGAGATGTCAAATTATTTTTTAACTCTCATTTTCATTGTTAAATTCCAAAATTATTTCTTTCCAAATTTCATATTTTTCTAACGGTAAATTTCGTAAGGGACTACATAAGTCGATTGCTCTTCGAACATTATCAACGCTGATTCTATAGCCCGCTTCTTTTGGATTATTATAGCGAGCCATGTCGATCAAATCCTCCAAGTCTGATTCGATATATCCTTCTTCACTGATGCTGAGTTTTGCCGAAATTTTAATTTTGCTCGAAAGCTTCGTTTCATCAATCGCTCTACGATAACACATTTTTAATTGCGACTGAATATTAAATTTCTCACGCGCTGAGAGATCAATGTTTTCAATGCTATTTGCTATATTTCTCTGATCACTTTCTGCGAGATTTTTTTGCTCATCAGACTCTTCTTCCTCATCAAATTTTTCTTTCGATCCTAAATTTTTTTCTTTCTGCAAAATATTATTTTCCTCTTCGTCCTTCTCTTCGTTTTTCACATCATCTTTTTTATTTTTATCGGATTCTTCCTGAATTTTTTCTGACGTAACTTCTTGTTTAAATTTTGAATTTTTTTCTTGAATAACTGACTGCGTGATTGACTTGGAAGGCTTTGATTTTGCTAGCTTTTCCGGATGTTTTGTAACTTTATTTTTTGGAGATTTTTTTTGCGATTTAGGATTTTCTAGAATTTGTTTTTT
>CAINKA010000092.1 GCA_903849835.1 uncultured Alphaproteobacteria bacterium | reverse complement strand
CGAATCATGCTTCGACAGGCTCAGCATGACATTGAGTTTTAGTTTTTAGAAATTTCGACCCTACTTCTTCCGACGGAAAAACGCCGGCACATTTAGAATATCATCTTCTGCCTTGCTTAGAATCTCATCGCCAGACGCGTCTTCATCAAAAATTGTTGCGCCAAAAAATTCTTTACGTTTTTTTTCTGCTTCACTGGATTTTTCTTCGTGAATTTCTGGATTTTTATTTGCGATTTTTTTTGGAGAATATTCCTTCACTTCCAATTTTTCCTCTTCTGTTTTTTCTTCATTTTCATCTTCAAAATCATTTTTAATTTTTGATGAATTCATGAAGCTAAACAAACTAAATCCTCCTTCTTTTTTACTAAGCTTCTTGTCTTTCTGCCTTGATTTTGCTGACTTGGAAGTAATTTTTGTGATTTCAATTTTTTCTTCCTCGATGATTTCCAATTGATTTTCGTCACTAGAATTTTTTTCAAAAAAACTAATTTGAGTTAAAATTTCTTCTTCGCTTCCGCTGCGTTTTGCAGAGCTATTTTCTGCCTTGCCATAATTTAAATTTTCTTCTTTGAGGTAATTTTTTTTTGTAAAATTTACGTCGCTGATTTCTTCAAGATCTTCGTTCGAAGGTTTTGAAATCGCACCCGGATCAAAAAAAGTTTTTGTATTTGAAACAGGTGAAACTTCTTTTACGCGATGATTTTCTTCCGAAGTTAGATTCACTTTGAACCTGCTAGGCTCATGGCTTTCCTGAGATTTAAAAGACTCACGTTTAAATTCTTCAACATCGATTCCTGTCGCAACAACCGAGATTCTAATTTTGCCTTTCATGTTTTCATTGAAGGCCGAACCAAAAATTATGTTGGCGTTTGAATCAACTTCTTTTCTGATTGCATTCACAGCCATATCGGCCTCGAACAGCGTCATGTCTGGTCCGCCAGTCATATTCACCAACACTCCTTTCGCACCTTTGATCGAAATATCATCAAGAAGTGGATTTGAAATAGCAGCTTCACAAGCGGCAATAGCGCGGTTTTCGCCGGTCGCCTCTCCTGTTCCCATCATCGCTTTTCCCATTTTCGTCATGATGGTTCTGATGTCGGCGAAGTCTAAATTTACCAAACCCGGCATGGTGATGAGATCAGTAATGCCGCGAACTCCAGCGTGTAAAACATCGTCAGCCATTTTGAAAGCTGATTCGAAAGTTGTATGCTCGTTGGCGATTCTAAAAAGATTTTGATTTGGAATTATGATCAGAGTATCGACATATTTTTTTAGCTCTTCGATGCCTTGCTCAGCGGTTTCCATGCGATATTTTCCTTCAAAGTGAAATGGTTTTGTAACAACTCCGACGGTTAAAATGTCGCGCTCACGAGCAAGTTTCGCGATGACGGGCGCAGCGCCAGTTCCAGTTCCTCCGCCCATTCCAGCAGCGATGAAAACCATGTTGCTGCCTTCCAAATATTTTTCGATTTCTTCGATATTTTCTTCTGCAGCAGCGCGTCCGCGATCAGGAAAAGATCCGGCTCCCAAACCTTTTGTAGTTTTAACTCCGAGCTGAATTCGATTTTGCGCCAAAGAATTTTGCAGCGCTTGAGCATCGGTGTTTGCCGCAACAAATTCCACACCTTCGAGATCAGATCGGATCATGTTGTTGATGGCGTTTCCACCGGCTCCACCGGCTCCAAAAATTGTAATTCTTGGTTTTAAAAGGTCGGATTGCGGGATATCGATTTTTAAAGACATGCTAGATGAATTTCTTGGTTTTCTCGTTTGTTTCATGAGAGGAAAAGGAAGATTTTGCAGCGGAATTTCGTGCGGAATTTTTTAGCAATCAAAAAAATAATCTGCAAAGTTTTTACGGAAAAGATTTTGTAAATTTTTTTGTGAACAGAAAAAAATCTAACTTTTTAGAACATCGTTCATCACAGCATTTTGATGCAGAATTAAAGTCGATTTTATGATTTCGTCTTCGAGATTAATCGCGAGTGATTTGGTTTCTTTGTTGATGAGAAGTTCAAGAAAATTAAAAATATTTTTAGCGAAAAGCTTGCTGGTGTCTGAGGCAACACGACTTGGAAAATTTTCGTGACCGATGATTTTTACGCCGTTTATTTCAACTATTTTTCCGCTTTGAGTAAGAGCGCAATTGCCTCCATTTACCGCAGCCAGATCAACAATTATCGCTCCCGACTTCATTGATTTTACCATCTCTTCCGAAATTAAAATTGGCGCTTTTTTTCCCGGAATTAATGCGGTTGAAATCACAACATCCTGATTTTTTATCGTGTCTTTCAGAAGCTGTTCTTGGAGTTTTTTATATTCATCGCTCATTTCTTTTGCGTAGACTCCCTCTTTTTGGCCATCGGCTTTTTCTTCCGATTTCACTTCGATAAATTTTGCACCGAGGCTTTGCACTTGCTCTTTCGCAGCTGTTCGAACATCAAATGCACAAACAATTGCGCCCAATCTTTTTGCGGTTGCGATTGCTTGCAGGCCAGCAACACCTGCCCCGAGAATCATAAATTTTGCTGCGGAAATTGTTCCTGCCGCGGTCATCATCATCGGAACTGCTTTTTGCATTTCATAGACAGCATCAATAACGGCGCGATATCCCGCCAAATTACTTTGAGATGAAAGGGTGTCCATGCTTTGAGCTCGAGTGATGCGCGGTAAAAATTCCAACGCAAAAGCTGAAACATTTTTTTGTGCTAGAGATACAATTTTTTCTTTTTGGAAATGTGGATTTAGAAGTGCGATGAGGACAACGCCTGCTTTGGTTTTAGAGAAATCAATTTCGATATTTTGCACGGAAATTATCACGTCAATTTCCGGAAGAATTTGAGAAATATCTGAAATTATTTTTGCCCCCGCCTTTTCAAAATCAGCGTCAGAAATTGAAGATTTTTCTCCCGCCTTTGATTCAACAAAAATTTCTAGACCGAGTTTTTGATATTTGGAAACCAGCTCTGGAGTAATGGAGACGCGATTTTCGTTTGGAGAAATTTCTTTTAAGGCGAGGAGTTTCATGGGATTTAAAATTTAGGATTTAACATTTAGCATTTAGCATTTTAGAATTTTTATTTCTGCATGCGGTCGTGGCGGAATTGGTATACGCGCAACGTTGAGGTCGTTGTGGGGTAAAACCCGTGGAAGTTCAAATCTTCTCGACCGCACCAAGCTTCGCTCTTACGAGCTACGCTTGGCAGGCCAGAAATTAAATAATCGATCCACGATGTTTGTAGGGGCGACCCTTGGGGTCGTCCGAAAACAATTAGTTCACCAGCGGTTTCAATCTGTTCAAAGCCACGATAAACACGGCTAAATCAGGGTTTGCCTGATCCTTTAAATCAGAAATAAAATTGTCAAAACGCTCGACTAAAAAGTCGATTTCTTTGATCCATTTTTCTAACGAATTTATTTCGCAAAGATTTTTGTCATTGCAGCTAAACTCAACAATGCTTTTCGCAATTCGCATTTGGTAAGAATAAAAATCTTCAAGAATTGTTTTGCTTGAAAGCTTCTGCCAGTAGTTGTCGAGAGCAAGATTTGAAACTCTAGTTCGCAACCATTTCAAAGAAAATCTGGTGCCGACAGCGAAATAAATTTTCGCAATTGTTTTGAGGTCGAAATTTGATGCGGCAGAAATTTCTGCAATGTCGAAAGCTGAAGCCACTGGATCCATCGAGGCAATTTTGCTAGCCAATTTGCGATCAACATTGTTCAAGCAATATCTTTCAATTTTTCTTTCGAATGAATCTCGTGAAGCTTGTGCCAGCACTTGCGAAAGCACATCAGATAATTCATCCGCAATTTTTCTAAAACGCGTGACCATCACAGAAACATCACCTTTCGCTTGATTGCGCAGCAACCATGTCACCGACCTTTCCAGCAATTTATTTCCACTCAAAAACATTTGCATCTGGATGTTGGAAGAAACTTTTCCATCCAACTTTTCAACATCTTCCCAAACTTCTCTTAAACGGAAAGAATCGCAGGCAATGATTAAATTTTTTACTACGTCTGGAATGCTGAATCCGCTATCTTGGCAGATTTGATTAACGAAAGTAATTCCGATTCTATTGACGACAAAATTCGTAATTTGCGTTGCGATAATTTCGTTTCGCAATTGGTGAGACAGAATTTCTTCGGCAAATTTTTCTTGCATTATTCTTGGAAAATATTCCATCAACTCATGCTCGAAATATTTATCTTTTACCAAGTTTGAAGAAAGCAAAGCGTTGTAAATATCCATTTTGGAATAGGCCAACATCACGCAAAGCTCTGGGCGAGTAAGGCTAATTCTATCAGCCTGTTTTTTCTCGATTTCTTTTTTCGAAGGTAAAAATTCAATTTTGCGATTTAGCAATCCTGATTTTTCTAATTTGTTCAAGAATTGGGCTTGCTCGCCAATCGCAGAAACTCCTTGCGAAAGCGCGATTGACACTGCTTGAGTCTGTAAACGATTGTCACTCAAAACCAAGTGAGCAACTTCATCCGTCATCGATTCTAGAATTTTATTTCTTTCTTCGAGCGTAATTTTTTTGCTGCGAAGCGCAGCGGTTAAGGCGATTTTTATGTTCACTTCATGGTCAGAGCAATCAACTCCCGCCGAGTTATCCATTGCATCGGTGTTGATTCGACCTCCTGCCAAAGCATATTCAATTCGACCTTTTTGAGTGAATCCTAAATTCCCACCCTCGCCTATAACTTTGCAGCGAAGCTCATTGCCATTGATGCGCAACGTGTCATTTGCGCGATCGCCGACATCTTGATGCGACTCATCTGCAGCCTTCACGTAAGTGCCAATCCCACCATTCCAGAGCAAATCCACCGGAGATTTTAAAATTGCGATGATCAGATCAGTCGGGGTTAATTCATCCTCTTCAGTCGCCAAAATAATTTTGATTTCTGGAGAAATTTTTATTGATTTTGCACTTCTTTCAAAAATGCCTCCACCCTTGGAAATCAATGATTGATCGTAATCCATCCAACTTGAACGCGGCAAATTAAACATCCTAACGCGTTCAGCAAAAGATTTTACCGTGTCAGGATTTGGATCGAGAAAAATATGCATGTGATTGAAAGCAGCGACGAGCTTGATGTGCTTTGAAAGTAGCATTCCATTTCCAAAAACATCTCCGGCTAAATCACCAATTCCGATCGCTGTGAAGTCTTGCGACTGTGTGTCAATTCCCATTTCGCGGAAATGCCTTTGAACTGAAATCCATCCGCCTTTCGCAGTGATTCCCATTTTTTTGTGATCATATCCGACCGAGCCACCAGAAGCGAAAGCATCACCAAGCCAAAAATTATATTCCGCTGAAATTGAGTTTGCGATGTCAGAAAAAGTTGCGGTGCCCTTGTCCGCAGCGACCACCAGATAAGGATCCGTAGCATCATACATCAACACATTTTGCGGATGTTCGATTTTGTTATTTACGACATTGTCGGTGAGATCGAGCAGCCCGCGCAGAAGAGTTTTGTAGCATTCAATTCCTTCTTTTTGGATTTCATCACGGCTGAAGCCTGTCGTGTCGCGCTTCACGACAAATCCACCTTTTGAACCGACAGGAACAATCACGGCATTTTTTGTCATTTGCGCTTTCATCAAGCCAAGAACTTCGGTTCTAAAATCTTCATGACGATCAGACCAGCGAAGCCCGCCACGAGCGACTTTTCCGCCTCTTAAGTGAATCGCTTCAACTCGAGTTGAGTAAACAAAAATTTCTGCGTGAGGAAGTGGAAGCGGCAGATCTGGAACTTGTTTGCAATCGAATTTGAATGAGACATAACCTTTGAAACCTGCTGTGGCAGAGGATTGGTAGTAGTTTGTGCGCAGAGTTGCGGATATTGTGGCAAAGAATTTTCTGATCACCGCATCGTCAGTAACATCGCTAACTTTATTCAAACCTTCGGTGATTTGTGCGGAAATTTTTTCGATTTTTTTCTGCCTTTCTGACTGAGAAATTTTGAGGAATGGATCGAATTTAGTTTCGAAAAGTTCAACCAAAAATTTTGTGAGATCGAAATGTTTCACCATCACATCGGCAAGATAGGCTTGGTTGTATCGAAATCCGATTTGGTAAAGATATCTGGTGTAAGCGCGAAGCATGTAAACCTGCTTCCAATGCAAATCAGCAGAAATTACCAACCTGTTCAGAAAGCCAGCCTGCGTGACTTCTTGCCAAATTAAAGAAACTGTTTTTTCAAAATTTAATTTAATTTTTTCTGAAAATTTCTGACCAGATTTGCTGAGATTTAAATGAAAATAATGAATCCAGACTTTGGTTTTTGATCTGATTTTTTCATCCTCTTCAACATCGATTGTGTAGGTGTGCTCTTGGATTACGTTAAAGCCAAAACTTTCAAGAATCGGCATGATTGTCGAAAGAATAATTTCTTGTTTTGGCGAATAAATTTTTAACTCAGTGACATCTTCAGGAAGAAGTTCTGATGATTTGTAGAGGTTAAATAAAACTGATTTTTTTTCTAACGCTTCTTCGATGCGAGAAATGTCGATCGCTGCGCGCCTAGGGTCGAAGCGGTTTACGTAACTAACGGAAAAAGAATTTTTATATTTTGCAAAAATAGAAATTGCTTGCGCATCACCAAATTTATCTTTCACGGACTCACGTAAATCGTCGCTCCACACTCTCGCCATTTTTGTAATTTCACGCTCAACCATCAATTCATCAACTTGCGGAATGCCGTTATTGGTGCGGACGATGATGTGCAATCTTGTTAAATTTGCGTCTGTGACTTGCACAAAAGAATCGGCGATTTCTCCTTGATAAACCGATGCTAAATAATCTTTTATTTTATCGCGCAGATCAGTGTTACTGCGGTCGCGTGGTGTAAAAATTAAACAGCTGACGAAGCGATTAAATTTATCGTTACGAGCAAAAAACTTAACTTGAGAACGTCCGCAAATTGCCACGATTCCGGTAGAATTTTTTAGCAAATCTTCCTCGCTAATTTGAAAAAGTTCGTCACGCGGATAATTTTCTAAAACCGAAATTAGCTCTTTGTAATTGTGACTTTCTTTGATGTAGCCAGAGCTTGCGATAACCTTTGCAACCTTACCCCGCAACATTGGAGTCGAGTTTAAATCACTGTGATATGCTGACGAGGTGAAGAGTCCGATGAATCGAAATTCTCCAATAATTTTTCCATCGGAAGAAATTTTTTGAACACGAATTCTTTCTGCGTTTGTTGCTCTGTGGATTCTGGAGCGATAACGCGATTTTAAAATTTCAATCACGTAAGGATTTTTTATCACTTCTCGAATTTCTTCGCAGGATAAATTAACCGTGTCAGGCCTTAATTCGTCATATTTCGAACGAAAAACTCCGAAGCTGGAATTTTTTACTTCTTCCAAAGAATATTCGTTTTTTTCGCCTTCTTTGATGTTGAATTCTTTCGCACCGAGCAGGATGAAATTTCCATCAATAATCCAAGAAATAAATTCTTTGATTTCGGAAATTTCTTTTTCTTTTTTTCCAATAGTTTTTGCATTATCGACTTGCTCTTGCGCCCTTTGAGCCAAAACAACCATCGACTTCCAATCGCCAACAGCTAGCGCCACAGTTTCTAAAATTTTTGTGATATTTTCTTCCAACATTTTGATGTCAGAAACGGAAGTTGTTTTGTCAATGTGAAGCTGGATTACAGATTCTTGTTTTGCATTTTCTGCAACAGAAATTTCCTGAAATTTTCCTGACGAATCACGACTCACGGAATAAATCGGATGAAAAATATTTTTGATTTTAACGCCGTACTTATCGAGATAAGAAACTATCGAATCAACGAGAAACGGCATATTGCCATTGATGATGTCGATGAAGGTGTGTGGCGATTCGAAGCCATCTTGTGCAAGCGTGGGATTACAAATTCTAACCTTTGATTCTCCCAACTTTTTTGTGCTAAAAAAGTTAAAATTAAACAAAGCGGCATTGTAGAAATCTTCTTCGGAATAATTCAGAAAATCGCATGATTTATTTTCCGAATAAAAAATTTTTATGAAGTCGATAAAAGTTTTTGGCTGCTTTTTCTTTTGTGAAAAAGCGACTATTTTGTCAGTTAAATTTTTCATTTTTAAAACTGTTAAATTGGGACTTACACAAAGTCGCTTTTGCAAAAAAATTCTGCGTTTCAAAAATTTTTTGAAACGTAGAAGTTTGAAACAAAAGGTATGCTTTACGCAAAGTCCTAACTATTTTTTGATTAGAATAACAACCATCTGCATCCCTTCCAGCCTTGGGTTTACCTCGGGTTTGGCAAATTCTTCCGTGTCTTTCAAAATTTCAACCATCATTTTTTCTGCAAGATCGCGATGCGTAATTTCGCGCCCTTTCATTCGAATGCTGATTTTTGCTTTGTTTCCTTTCTCGATGAATTCTTTTGTGTGACGGATCTTGGTGTTGTAGTCACCTTTACCGATATTGATGGTCATCTTAACCTCTTTGACCTCTACAACCTTCTGCTTTTTCTTGGCATCTGCAGTTTTTTTCTGTATCTCATATTTCATTTTTCCGAAGTTGGAAATTTTACAAACCGGTGGTTTAGCTGTCGGAGAAACTTCGATCAAATCGAGGTTAACCTCTTGCGCCATCCTTATTCCCTCGGCAACCGTAGTGATGCCGAACATCTTGCCTTCGTGATCGATAAGCCTGATCTCATTAGATTTTATTTGTTCGTTAATTTTAAAAAAATTATTTGAGTTTGCCGATTGCGGCTGCGGTTTTGTTGGTCTCACGAGGTTATTAAATTATTAAAGGAAGGTAAAAAACTATCGAAGAGCCGCGAAGTTAGGGGGCGCGCCACTAAAATTCAACTCATGTTTAGAGCAAAAAATTCTTCCGATGTTGGATTTTAAAAAACCTTCCCACCTCAATGAAATCAAAGCGTAAATCGTGATTGTGAAACTTTGGATTTTTAGCGATAAAAATTTCTGCCGCTTTTTTTATGCGCTTGATTTGTTTTGGACGCAGCATTTCTTCGAACAGAATTTTTGAACTTCTCGCCTTCACTTCAATCACAACAATAGTTCGAGATTTTTTGGCGATGATATCAATTTCGCCGAAGTGAGTTTTATAGCGCCATTCAAGGATTTGATAGGCTTTGAGTCGTAGAAAAAACATCACAATTTTTTCTGCAATGATTCCGAATTGGTAGGTTTTTTTCATGGTTTTTTTGTGACGCAAATCACTGCGGATTTTTGATTTCCAGCGCTAATTTATAAATTTCTTTTTTATTCACGTCGTAAATTTCTGATAAATTTTGAGATAAGTCTTTCAAGCTATGCCCTAAAAAAATTGCGTTAGAAATTTCTTGGATCAACTCTTTTTGTGTAAAAGATTTTTCGTTTTTATCGGATTTTTCGACGATCACAACAAACTCGCCGCGCAGCCTGGATGGCCGATCCGCAAATAATTTAATCACATTTTCCAATTCATCAGAAATAATTTCTTCATGCATTTTTGTAAGTTCGCGTGCCGCACAAACATTTCGATTTCCTAAAATTTTTTTAATCGATTCCAAAGTTTTTACCACGCGATTTGCCGACTCAAAAAAAACAAAAGTAAAATTTTTCGGCAGAGATTTTATCAGCTTTGTTTTTTGAATTTCCGAAGTCGGCAAAAATCCGATGAATAAAAAATTATCGCATGCCAAACCAGATGCAGAAAGGGCTGAGGTCAGAGATGAGGCTCCCGGAATTGGAATTATTTTCTGATTTTTACTCCGCAAGAAATTAATCAATTTATACCCCGGATCAGAAATTAGCGGCGTTCCGGCGTCAGAGATCAAAGCAAGCGAGTGACCATTCTCCAACAAATCACAAATTTTTTTCCGCGATTTTTCATCGCAATGATCATTGTAGGTGATCAGCTTTTTCTCCTTGATTTCGTAGGCTAAAAACAGTTTCGAAGAGACTCGAGTGTCTTCGCAAATCACAAAATCCGCAGAATTTAAAACTTGCAAGGCGCGCAAAGTGATGTCGCCTAAATTCCCAATCGGTGTCGCCACAACGTAAAGCGCAGCCTTTTCCAGCTTTATTTCTTGAATTTTAAACGAAGACTCTGACATAGTTTTTTAATTAAATTAGGACTTACGCAAAGCCGCTTTTGCAAAGAACTTCTGCGGTTCAAAAAATTTTTGAAACGCAGAAGTTCGAAGCGAAAGGTAGGCTTTGCGTAAGTCCTAATAAACTTCTCCCCAAAAACACTCTCAATACATGCAAAAATTTCCGCTGCTTTTAGTGCTTTTTCTTTTCGGCTGTCAAT
>CAINKA010000091.1 GCA_903849835.1 uncultured Alphaproteobacteria bacterium | reverse complement strand
GGGAGAAAAAATTTCCAAATCGAAGGGAAATGGCATTTCGGTTGAAGACTGGCTAAAATACGCCCCGTCTGAGTCGATGGCACTTTTCATGTATCAAAAACCGAAGACCGCGAAGCGACTTTATTTCGACGTCATCCCCAAAGCGATGGATGAATATTTAACTTTTGCACAGAGTTTTGAAAAACAGGAAGAGCTCGTGAAGCTAGATAATCCGGCCTTCCACATCCATGCCGGAAAAATTCCGGCGATAAATTTTAATTTGAATTACTCGCTGCTTTTAAATTTGGCATCAGCCTGCAACCCAGAGAATGACTCGGTGCTCTGGGGTTTTATTTCGAAATATCAGCAAGGTTTAACGCCAGAAAATTCACCGCTTTTGCAAAAAATGGTTCACTGCGCGATTTCGTACTACAACGATTTTATTCGGAAAAATAAAAAGTTTAGAGAGGCGACAGAGGTAGAGAAATCAGCGCTTCAAGAGCTCGCGCTAGTCGTAAGTCGTAAGTCGAAAGTCGTAAGTGGGGATGAGGCGCAGGAACTGCAAAATTTAGTTTTCCAAATCGGCAAAAATCACGGCTACGAAACCAAAATGCGCGACTGGTTTTTAGCGCTTTACCAAATCCTCCTCGGCCAAGACCAAGGCCCACGCATGGGCTCCTTCATCGCGCTTTTTGGAATTGAAAATTTTGTGAAGTTGGTGGAAGAAAAAATTTCTTAAAAATTTTTTGGAGAGAAAAATGAGCAGAGTAATGAGCAGAGCAATGTCCAAAGCTATAATGATCGCAACTACTGAGGGGCATCGTAATTTTAGTGCGGTTATTGAGAGAGCAAATGTTCCAGAGCATGGCAAGACTAGAATCCCATTTACTCTCGGTAGATTTCAGCCATTTCATGTTGGACATGAATCGTTAGTTACAAATTTAATGACAGCTGCGGCGGTAGTTGGGGATGCTCCCTCGAATTCAAATCTTCCGCGCATCATTTTAGCTATCGGAGCTTCAAATGAAGATCGTGATACCGAGAAAAATCCTTTTAGTTTTGAACAAAGAGCGATCATGGCTCAGTTTGCGATGCCGTGGTTATTTTTGCAGGATATTGATCCAAAAAATCATCCGTCTTTTTTGCGTTACACCGAGACTAATCCACCATCTTTTGAGCCTTTGATTGAGCAGGTTGAAGCTCATTGCACGAAACATGGAATACCAACTTGGTCATTAGAATTTTTTACTTCTGTCAAACCGGGCGATCAACGTAACATCGTGACTCGCGTCGCAACTTATCGTGACTCTCATCCAGTTGCCGGATTAGCCAGAAGTTTTGGATGCGGCTTTAGTGTTTGTGGTTTGGAGAGGGAGGATAATAGCATCATTAGCGCCACTGATCTTAGGACTGATCTTTCTTCGTCGTTTCACCTACTTCAGCCTCCTGTTTTACGCTATGTAGAGAAAGAGTTGATGCTTGCCAGTTTAAATCATCGTGAAGTTGGGGCAGATAATTCTAGTGACAGATTTAAAAGTGAAGAAGCGGAAAATGCTTTGTTAGCAGTGTTTGCAGAAGGGAAAATGCTCCAGTTAAAAGGTGCAGAAGCGGAAGTGGTTACTGTGCCGGAAAGCAAAAAAGATCTATTCGCAAGTTATGTTTCTGCGACGATTCATCAAACAAAAGGAACGACAAATGTCAGTGCGAAAGTCGGAAAAAAAATAGTCATGTTCGGAGTTGGTCTTGTTGGCACTACGACTCTGCAACAAATAATCGCAAAAGGATTAGTTTCTTCTGAAGACACGATTGTTCTTTGTGACGTTGGAGAAAGAGCGAAGGGCAGATTAGATGATTTTTATGCAATGTGTGGTGAAGCAAAAATAAATCCAAAAGTTGAGGTTGTTGATTCTGAAAATAGTGAAGAGATGCGTAAAATTTCTAAAGCAGATATTGTGTTTGTGGCCTTTAGTAGAGAGTTCTCTCGATATGGGGACTCGAAAGGAAGAAGCGAAGTTGTGTATCGAAATGCTGAGGTAATAAAATCTCTAGCGACTGCAGTCAGTAAGTATGCTCCCAATGCCGTTTGCATTTTGGATACCAATCCGATCAACGTGATTGCCCGATATTTTGCTTATGCCAGCGATCTTCCTTGCGCACAAATTATTGGTAAATCATCGGATGTTGAAACGGATCGATTGCGCAGAGTTTTGGCAACGGCAATATTTGAAAATAATCAAAAATTTTGTAAAGAAAGCGGTTACGAGATACCTGTAATTTTGGAAACTTTAAAAAAATTAAGAGCAAGTTGCTGCTTCATCGGCATTAAAGATGCCGAATTTATGGTGCCGCTAATCGATCCAAATGCCATAGTTTGTGGGAAAAAAATTTCTGAATTATTGACAAAAGAACAAATTGTTGCAGCTACGGAAGAAGCTAAAAAAATTGGAATTGAATCTTCTCGCCAGTTACGAACCTCTTCACCTTTTTATGCCGCCGCTAGAGCTAATGCAGATATTTTGAGTAGAATTTTTGGTCGCGAAAGTGGCGAATCTTTTGTTTCTGTGGGAGTGATTGGAGATTTATACCAAGTGCCGTCTGGTTTCGAAGGAGTGCCAAATTTTCTTACAATGCCGGCAATTCTTGGGTCGAAAGGAGTGGTGTCCGTAAGAGAAATTCCGACCGTCAATAAAGAATCTATGGCTAAAGCTGCGCAGGAACAAGATCGTCAATTTCAAAAATTATTGGCAATGGACGAGATCAAAAAAATCTCTCTCAGCTTTGCTAAAGAGGGGGTGGGATTTGTTATTTCTGAAGCCAAAGATGATCTAGGAAATAGTAAAATGACTTTGCAATTTCGGGAAAAGGCATCGGCAGCTCAGCTAGAAAATTTTGAGAAATTAAAACTCGCTTTCGAAAAAATTTTTAAAAATGACGGAGTTAATGTTGAGCTCGATTCACAAAAAATAAATTTTAACTGCGCTAATCAAGAGATCAGAAAAATTTATTTAGTGTTAGATGTGGTGAAAAGTTTTTTAGCAGAAGAGGGTCAGAGATTGATTGAGTCTGAGCATCCTTCTTTGGTGGTAGCGCCAATACAAGGTAAGGCACAACATAATGTTGATGCGCGTGGTGGTTATGAGTTTACTAAATAAATTTCCCAATCTCCCCGATTAAATTTCAGATCCGTCTGTTGACAAAGACAGCGCTGCCATTTTTAATAAAAAAACAAATTGCCGTTAGGCACAGACAACCCCTCAGCAATGTGGGGTTGGATACTCTCCCATCACGATTCCGCTCACCACCTTCCTCACTCTCAGAAACTGATTATCTGACAATTTTCCCTTCATTCTAGTCAGTCTTCTGCTCTCCAAAATTCTTAGCTGCGATAACATCAAACAACTCGTCTGCTCCTTAAAGGTTATCGGAAAATAATATTTGTTGTCTTTAACTGCGCTGGTTAACGGGATTCCGAGAAAAATATGGTTGTTGAATTTTCTTAAAATAAGCACCGGACGACTGAACAATTCGCTTTTACCATTTTCTTCATGGCCAATATTGATGCCAATGCTGCACCACCATATTTCGCGCTCTTTGAAGCTTGGTGTTTTGTGTTGAATATCTAATTTTTGCTTTAAGGAATTCCAGTTGTTGAAGTCTTTTTCCATGGTGGGTTTTTTTGTTAGGTGTTGTTGTTCGTAGCTAAATAAATTTTCCAATCTCTCCGATCAAATTTTTAAACGTATCAGTTTCATAATTATCATGCACCCCTTGCATCACCGAGGCGATGCGTTCCAGCCCCATGCCGGTGTCGATGCAGGGTTTTGGGAGTGGAATCATTTCCCCCCCAGCTTGTTTTTCAAATTGCATAAAAACCAAATTCCAAATTTCGGTGAAGCGGTCGCCATCTTGATCTTTGCTGCCCGGGACGCCGCCGAAAATTTTTTCGCCGTGATCGTAAAAAATTTCGGAGCAGGGCCCGCATGGTCCGACATCGCCCATCGACCAGAAATTATCGTCGGAGGAAATGCGGATTATTTTTTCTTCCGGCAATCCAGCGATTTTTTTCCAGTGATTTGCAGCGTCGTCATCAGTGTGGTAAATAGTGACCAAAAGCCTGTCTTTGTTGATCCCAAGCTCTGTCGTTAAAAAATTCCACGCGTAAAAAATCGCTTCTTCTTTAAAATAATCGCCGAAAGAAAAATTGCCGAGCATCTCGAAGAAAGTGTGGTGGCGTGCAGTGAATCCGACATTGTCGAGATCGTTGTGTTTGCCACCTGCGCGCACACATTTTTGCGAAGTGGCCGCGCGTTTAAATTTCGGAATTTCGACGCCCGTGAAATAATTTTTGAACTGATTCATCCCAGCGTTGGTGAACATCAGAGTTGGGTCATTGTGCGGGATTAGCGGCGAAGAGGCGATTATTTCGTGGCTGTTGCGGGCGAAGAAATCGAGGAAGGAGGTGCGGATTTGGTTGGTCGTTTGCATAAATAAAAAAGTCGTAAGTCGTAAGTGGTAAGTCGTAAGTCGTAAAGCACTCGGAGTGACTTACGACTTATGACTTACCACTTACGACTTTGTTTTGTAAGGCAAGCTGTAAGCCGGGTTCTGTACCCTTGCGGGCGACGATCATTCATCTGGGATTAACATCACTGTTAACCTCAAGCAACCTACCCGAATGGCGTGCGAGAACACTTGCTCATTGAAGAGCTTGCCATTCCTATTTGGTCTTGCTCCAGATAGGGTTTTCCCAAATCTGCGTTACCACAGAAGCGCGTGAGCTCTTACCTCGCGTTTTCATCCTTACTGATTATGCACCCCCATCGTCGCGCTAACGCGTCGACTCGATCCCCCCTAAAAGGGGGAACATGGGCGCATAACTTAGCGGTATATTCTCTGTGACACTATTCCCTCAGCCGTCCTAGTTTATTCAGACTGCGTGGCCAGCCGTTAGCTGGTATCATTTTCTCGTGGAGCCCGGACTTTCCTCTAATTTTCAAGCACCATTGGGACAAAGCCCGCGGCACTAAAACCAGCGATCATCCGCTTGCCTTACAAGTTTGCAAAAGTAAGTTGCGCCGCCTTTCAAAGCAATTCGTAATTCATGAAAACTGTTCTCTCCGGCATCCAACCTACAGGAAATTTACATCTCGGAAATTATCTCGGCTCGATTCGCAATTGGATCGATTTGCAATCAATTCCGACTCACCGCTGCATTTTCGGCGTGATGAATTTGCATGCGATTACTTTGCCGCAAGATCCGAAAGAGTTGCGAAAAAATGTTTTAGATGCCGCCGCGATTTATTTGGCCTCTGGCCTCAATCCCAAAAAATCGACAATTTTTGTGCAGAGTGAGGTGGTGGAGCATGCAGAGCTGGCGTGGGTTCTTGGCACTTTAACTCCGATGGGGTGGTTGAATCGGATGACGCAGTTTAAGGAAAAAACTACACAAGAAGTTGTGCAGGTAGTGAAGGGCTTTAGTAGTATAAAACGAATTTTACAGGATGAGTCAGCAAGTGTTGGCCTTTACGCCTACCCAGTGCTAATGGCCTCCGACATCCTCCTCTACCATGCCGATCTCGTCCCTGTCGGTGAAGATCAAAAACAACATCTCGAACTCACTCGCGACATTGCCGGCGCTTTCAATCGTCGCTTCGGAAAAGAATATTTTAAATTGCCGGAGCCCATGATTCTGCAAGGCGTGAAGCGCATCATGTCGCTGCAAGACGGCGCGAAAAAAATGAGTAAATCGGATGAGTCTGATCTCTCGCGCATCAACCTCACTGACGCGCCGGAAGAAATTTTGAAAAAAATAAAAAAAGCAAAAACTGATTCGCTGAGCTCAATCACTTACGACGAAGCTAATCCCCTTGGGCGTCCCGAAATTTACAACTTACTCAACATCTTTTCAGCCGTGTCTGGCAAGGCTCCAACAGTTATCGCGCAAGAATACGAAACTTCGGGCTACGGCAAATTCAAAAATGATTTGGCGGAAAGTTTAATCGAAAAATTGCGTCCGATTCAGGAAAATTTAATCCGTTTCAAGCAAGACGAAACCTACATCAAACAGGTTTTGAGTGACGGAAAAAAATCCGCACAAGAAATCGCGGCAAAAACTCGGAAAGAGGTTTTCGAAATTGTTGGATTGTCTTAAACTCGTCAAAACCCCCATTGTCATGCTGAGCCTGTCGAAGCATGATTCTGGGCACCG
>CAINKA010000090.1 GCA_903849835.1 uncultured Alphaproteobacteria bacterium | reverse complement strand
TTAAGCAAATCCCTTGTCAAAAATTTCACGCCAAAAGCTGAGAACAAAAATCTGGAAATCGAATTTATTTGCGAAGTTGACGCTGAAAAAAATTTCATCAAAGCCAACAAAACTTACATCGAGATCATGCTTGGCAACCTGCTGGACAACGCGATCAAATACAGCTCGCGCGGCAAAAAAATCTCCGTCCTAATTTCTGAAAAGAATAATTTTTTAAATTTTAAAATTTCCAATCACGGCGAAAAAATTCTGCCCGAAGAAATCGAAAAGATTTTCAATAATTTTTACCGCGTTAGTCGAGCCAATGCGGAAGACGATCCGATCGGCTGCGGGCTTGGCCTCGCCATCGTAAAAAAAATCGCCAGCCTTCACGCGGCGAAAGTTTTTTTTGAATCAGAAGGCGGAATAAATTCGGTGGAGATTTTTTTTCCGATTATTTCGACCTAAACGCCACCTCCAAATCCGCGATCAAATCTCGCGGATTTTCTATTCCAATCGACAGCCGAATCAGCCCTTCCGAAATCCCAAATTCTTTGCGCAAATTTTCTGGAATGCCCGAGTGAGTCGTTGAAGCCGGATGACAAACCAGCGATTCAGTTCCGCCTAAACTTACCGCCGATTTAAAAATCGTCAGTGCGTTAATCAGCCTGAAAGCTTTTTTTCTGCCGCCCTCAATCTCAAAAGCGAAAGTGCTGCCGTAGCCCGTGCATTGCCGCTTGAAGGTGTTTTGATATTCTTTGCTTAGGATGTATTTCGGGTGAAAAATTTTCATTTTCGGAAAAGTTTTTTTCATCCAAGCGGTGATTTCGAGCGCGGATTCTTCGGCGCGTTTCATTCGCAAAAATAAAGTTTCAAGCGAGCGGCCGATCATCCAAGATGAATGAGGATCGAGCTGCGAACCGAAGGCATTCCTGATTCCGCGCACCTTGTCCATTAATTCTTTTTTGCCGATTACGGCGCCGGCGACGAGATCAGAATGGCCGCCGACATATTTCGTCAGCGAGTAGCAACTCAAATCAATTCCGTGCGCCAGCGGTTTTTGAAAAATGGGACCGAGCAAAGTGTTGTCGCAAGCGGTGACGGGGCGGTAGCCGTGTTTTTTTTCAAACTTGTCGACGGCATTTTTTACTTTTCCAAAATCAGTTAGAGCGTTGGTGGGATTGGCTGGAGTCTCAATGAAGAGCATTCCGACGTGACCAATTTTCACTGCTTTTTC
This sequence comes from uncultured Alphaproteobacteria bacterium, assembly GCA_903849835.1. Classification (GTDB taxonomy): domain Bacteria; phylum Pseudomonadota; class Alphaproteobacteria; order Rickettsiales; family UBA1997; genus UBA2645. The sequence goes on along the minus strand of CAINKA010000090.1, from coordinate 1,551 downwards.
GAGCGCCTTTTCAATCGAATTTTGCTCGAGCCCGTCGCTAAATTCGACGGAACTAACATCCCAATTTTTTAAAGCTTTGTGGATGATCGACTCAGTCCCACCGTAGATCGGGAAGGAATGCACCAACACATCTTTCGGCTTGAGCAAGGCCAAAAAAATCGCACTAATCGCCGCCATTCCGCTGGAAAAAACATTGCACATTTCTCCGCCTTCAAGCAGAGCAATGCGATCTTCGATGATTTCGAGATTGGGGTGATTGAAGCGGCTGTAGATCAAACCGCCGACGCTGTCCTTTGGAGTTGGTTTTCTGCCGCTAGCAACATCAAAAAATTCGGCGCCGTCTTCGGCAGTTTTGAAAGCAAAAGTTGAAGTCAAAAAAACCGGCGGCTTCACCGCGCCCTCAGACATGAAGGGGTCGTAGCCGTAGGACATCATTTGCGTTTCGGGATGCAGCTTGTGTTTTTCGATGTGCGTTTTTTTGTAAGATTTTTTGGACATGTTGATTGAATAAAATTTTGGAGAAGTTTGAAATAGCGCGGCTTTTTAAACTTCAAATCTTGGTAATCTAGCATGCAAAAAAATCTAACATTTAACGACGTTTCTTCCGCGCATTCTCGCATCAAAAATCACATCAAAAACACGCCAGTAATTTCCAATAAAAAATTAAACGAAGCACTCGGTGCTGAAGTTTTTTTTAAAATGGACAATCAGCAAGAGGCCGGTTCCTTCAAGGCTCGCGGCGCATTCAATGCCATTTTAACTTACCAAGAAAAACACGGAAAATTTCCGGAAAAAATTGTGGTGCAGAGTTCGGGAAATCACGCAACTGCGATTGCTTTCGCCTGCAAAAAATTCGGAATTCCGGCTTTAATTTACATGATCAGAAACGCTTCGCCGTTCAAAATTGCGGCGGCAAAAAATTTTGGTGCGGAAGTTGTGTTGCTGAAAAAAAGATCGGAAGTGAATCGGATGGCCGAAGAAAAACAAAAAGAAGGCTATTTTTTTATTCACCCTTCCAGCGGTGAAGATGTGATCTGCGGACAAGGCACCGCAACCTTTGAGGCGCTTTCGGAAATTGGTAAAGCCGATGCAATTTTCACACCTTGTGGTGGCGGCGGATTGGTGGTCGGAAGTTTTTTAGCAGCGCAAAAATTTTCACCTGCCGCAAAAATTTTTGGCTGCGAACCTTTGAATGCCAACGACGTAGCGATTTCTCTGCGCGAGGGAAAAATTTTTCATTTCGAAGACACGCCAAACACGATTGCCGACGGAGCTAGGACTCTAGCCATTTCCGAGCGTTGCTTTGGTTACGTCAAACAGCTCGCAGGAATTTTAGAAATCAGCGAAGAAGAAATTTTTTTCTGGCAAAAAAAATTGGTGGAAGAATTGCAGCAAAAAATTGAACCAACTTCGGCGCTAGCAATTGCTGGTGCGGCGCAATATTTGAAAAAAAATCCGGAGAAAAAAAATCAGAAAATTTTGGTGGTGATTTCGGGTGGGAATGTGGAGTAAGAAATTTTTTTCTTTTCTGCATTCCTGTAAGCTTCGATG
>CAINKA010000089.1 GCA_903849835.1 uncultured Alphaproteobacteria bacterium | reverse complement strand
GTCCAGAATCATGCTTCGACAGGCTCAGCATGACATTGAGATTTTGAATTAATATTTTCTTGCTTGAGGAACTAAATTCAGCTCGTGAATCGCGGACTGCGTTCTGACGGGCTTCAATGAAAATTCCAACTTATTTTCTGTTATTTTTACCAAACTATGCGCTGCGAAATTTTGATCGTCGCGTTCTAGAAAATCTTTGCGGTAATGCGCGCCACGGCTTTCACGACGATTTAACGCCGCAAAATTCGCTGCCAAAGAATTCAAAAATAAATTTTTTAACTCGAAATATTCGATCAGCTCTTCGTTCCAGATTAAATTTTTGTTGGAAATTTTGTGATTTTTAAAAATTTCGAAGAGCTCTTGCGTTCTTTTTAATCCAGCTTCTAGCAGAGTTTTTTCGCGAAAAACTCCGAGATGTTTTTCGTTGTTTTCTTGGAGATTTTTTTTCAAAAAATCTAGTCGTAAGTCATAAGCTGTAAGTCGTAAGTCGAATAAATTTTTTAGCTTCCTCACCTTCTCCGCCGCAATCCCCTCCGCCTTCCCCGCAAAATTTTTGGTAATTTTTCCCGCCGCTTTTTTTCCCGCGATTTTTCCGAAGACGATCAGGTCGAGAAGTGAATTGCAACCCAAGCGGTTAGCGCCGTGGACTGAAACACAGGCTGCTTCTCCTACCGCCATTAATCCGTCAATCACCTCGCAATCAAGATCGGTTGGAATGCCACCCATGCTGTAATGAGCCGATGGTGCGACGGGAATTAAATCTTTTTTTACGTCAATTCGAGCGAAATTTTTTACCAGCTCAACAACTCCCGGAAGCTTCCGATTCAAGACTTCGTCGCTTAAATGGCGAAGATCGAGATGGAGAAAATTTTTCTCTTTTCCGATCCCGCGACCCTCGTAAATTTCCGTTGCCATCGCTTGCGAGATAAGGTCGCGCGAGGCCAACTCCAACATTTTTGGTGCGTATTTTTTCATGAAACGTTCGCCGGAGGAATTCAGCAAATAGCCTCCCTCGCCGCGCGCAGCCTCGGTCACCAAAAATCCGTGACCGAAAATTCCGGTCGGATGAAATTGCACAAATTCCATGTCTTGCAATGGCAGACCTTCTTCAAAAACTAGCGCGGAACCGTCTCCACTACAGATCAGAGACGAGGTCGTGTTTTGGTAAATTTGACTGTAACCACCCGTCGCAAGAATGGTGATTTTGCTTTCAAAAATCACCAGCTCACCAGAATTTAAATCGATCGCCAAACAACCGTGGCATTGCTTTTTTTCTTCGATCAGCAAGTCAGTCACAAAAAATTCCGAGAAAAATTTTACATCATTTTTCAAAGCCTGCTCGTGCAAAGTGTGAAGAATTGTGTGACCCGTTTTATCCTTGGAATAGCAGGCGCGGTAGGCTACATCGCCCTGCCCGAAATTTGTTATTTGACCACCATAAGCGCGCTGCGAAATTTTTCCGGAATCATTGCGCGAGAAAACCACGCCCATTTTTTCCAACTCAAAAACTGACGACTCAGCCTCTTTGCACAAAATTTCGACGGCATCAACATCAGCCAAATAATCCGCGCCTTTCAAGGTGTCGTAGGCGTGCCACTTCCAGCTGTCACCAACAACATTTCCGAGTGCAGCATTAATTCCACCTTTGGCCGCAACGGTGTGGCTGTTGGTTGGAACGACTTTGCTGATCACCGCAATATTTTTCGCGCCAGCCTTAATCGCCGAAATCGCCGCCATGAGCCCAGCGCCACCGGAACCGATGATTAGGATGTCGAATTGTTTTTTTGAAATTTTGAAATCCATTTGAAGAAATTTAGGATTTTAGATTTTAGATTTTAGATTTGGGACTTTTTCCTAAGATCTAAAATCTAAAATCTAAAATGATTAAAATCCTCTTCTGCGCCCTAAACGAAGCACAAAATCTTCCGAAATTATTGGTTAATTTAAATCATGAAATGCAAATTTTGCAGCGTGATTTTGAAATTATTGCATGCCTTGACAGCAGTAACGACGAGTCTTTACAGATTATTTCTGATTTCCAAAAATTTCATCCGATAAAAATTTTACCGCTAAAAAATCAAAGAGGTCTTGGCCTAGCTTACAAAAGACTTTTTGAAGAAGTGATTAAAAATTCTAGTGACGATGATCTAATAATTTCGCTCGATGCCGATAACACTCACAATCCGGAACAAATTCCAGAGATGCTTCTCCACTTCGAAAAACATGATCTCGATCTGCTAATCGCATCACGATTCTGCAATACCAGCGTCATGTCCGACTTCCCAATTCACCGACAATTCATCAGCAAATCGACTTCGATTTTATTCCAAAATTTATTTTCCGTGAAAAAAATTTACGGCGAAAAATTACAAGATTTCACCAGCGGATATCGAATTTACAAAGTAAAAAAACTAAAAGAACTTTTTGAAATCAAAAAAAATAATTTCATCACCGAGCCAGAATTTGCCTATACTTGCGAGCTGGTCATAAATCTTGCGCGCCTCAATTCTCGCATCGATGAAATCGCAATTTCTTACGATTACGGAAATAAAATTGGCAAAAGTAAATTGCGGATTTTTCGTAACTTTACGCGCCTGATTATCCTGCTGATTAAGCTACTTCCAAAATAAGTTTTCTTATTTAAAACGCGCCGCCTTCCCAAAAAAAATCTCAAGTTTTCTAAACCTATGACACAAAAAAGAAGAGTCGTTGTAACTGGTATTGGCGCGGTTACGCCATTATCCGCAACGGCGGAAAGAACGTGGAAAAAATTAGTCGAAGGACAATCGGGAATCGGAAAAATCACAATTTTTGATCCAAGCGAATGCCCGTGCAAAATTGCCGGCGAAGTAAAATTTGCGAGCGAGCAAAATTCCGGAGAAGATTTTTTTTACCCCGATAATCACATCGACACCAAAGAGCAGAAAAAAATGGATCGCTTCATTCAATTCGCCATCGGCGCGGCTGATCAAGCAATTGCAGATTCCGGATGGAAAGCAGAAAGCGAAGAGCAAAAATATCGCACTGGCATCATGATGGGCTCTGGCATTGGCGGACTTCCGGCAATCGAAAAAACCGTAGTCGGCATGAAAGAGCGCGGCGTTAAAAAAATCAGCCCGTTCTTCATTCCGTCTAGCTTGATCAACTTAGCCTCAGGACAAATTTCAATCAAACACGGATACATGGGACCAAACCACGCCGTCGTCACCGCTTGCGCTTCAGGCACTCACGCCATCGGAGACTCTGCCCGCATGATCGAATATGGCGATGTTGACGTGATGATTGCAGGAGGAGCAGAGTCAGCAGTTTGCGAGGTTGGGATTGGCGGCTTCTCAGCACTTCGCGCACTTTCAACAAATTTCAACGACAATCCAACTGCAGGTTCAAGACCGTGGGATAAAGATCGCGACGGGTTTGTAATGGGCGAAGGCGCTGGCGTTGTAGTTCTCGAAGAATATGAGCATGCAAAAAAACGTGGTGCAAAAATTTATGCTGAAATTATTGGTTATGGAATGTCGGGCGATGCCTACCACATCACAGCTCCAGAAAGCACCGGACGCGGTTCAACTTACGCCATGAGCTTGGCTTTGAAACATGCAGGCATGAATCCTGACGCCATCGATTACATCAATGCCCACGGCACTTCAACTCCACTCGGCGATGAAATCGAAGTTAACTCCGTAAAAAAAGTTTTCGGCGATCACTCCTACAAGCTTTCAATGTCATCAACCAAATCAGCTACGGGGCACTTGCTAGGCGCTGCTGGAGCAATTGAGGCAATTTTTTCAGCTCTTGCAATTCGCGACAATGTCGCACCTCCAACTCTGAACTTGGAATCACCTTCCGAAAATTGCGACATCGATCTCGTCGCAAAACAAGCCAAGCAAAGAAAAATTGACGTTGTGATGTCAAACTCATTCGGCTTCGGCGGCACAAACGCCTGCTTAATTCTGAAAAGGATTTAATCGATGAACAAGCTCCTCACCTTTTGCATCAGCTTCACCGCTCTCGTATTTTTCTATTTCGTTTCGATGCTCAGCGTGATCATGTATTTCAACGCTCCAAACAGCTATCACCGCGAAGATAAAAGATTCATCATTGAAAGCGGAATGACTCTGCGCGAAGTGGTGGACAAATTACACGAAGAAAAAATTATCAAAAACCCCGCGGCTTTTCTTTACATCGGACAGCTCATCAAAGGCATCGATCCAAAGGTGCGCTACGGCGAATATTTTTTCGAAAAAAACATCTCCTACTACAAAATTTTGCACAAAATGGTGCGAGGAAATATTTTCTTCCGCAAAGTTACGATTGCAGAAGGTCTTTCAACCAACAGCGCACTTAAAATCATCGACAAGGCAAATGGTTTGATCGGGCAAAATCCTGAAAAACTTCGAGAAGGATCTCTGCTTCCAGAAACTTATTTTTACTCCTACAACGACACCAAATCCGGAATGATAAAACGCATGCAAGATGCGATGCACAAGGCTTTGGACGAGCTTTGGGAAAAGCGTGATCCGTCAATTCCCGTCAAAACTAAAGAGCAAGCTTTGGTGCTTGCGTCGATCGTTGAAAAGGAAACCAGCATTGAGTCTGAGCGCCCGAAAGTCGCTTCAGTTTTCATCAATCGCTTGCGCAAGGGAATGAAATTGCAGTCAGATCCAACGATCATTTACTCCTTCACCTTCGGCGACAAATCTTTGGAAAGACCTATCAGAGTAAGCGACCTCCAAAATGATTCCGCCTTCAACACCTACCACATTTACGGCCTTCCGCCGGCTCCGATTTGCAATCCGGGATTGGCTTCAATCAAGGCGGTGCTGAATCCAATCGAAACTAATTTACTCTTTTTCGTCGCAAGCGGCAATGGCGACCACATCTTCTCTTCCAGCCTCAAAGACCACAATTCCAGCGTCGCAAAATATCGCAGCCTAATGCAGAGCAAGGAGAAGGAAGCGATTGGAAAGTGAAAATCC
>CAINKA010000088.1 GCA_903849835.1 uncultured Alphaproteobacteria bacterium | reverse complement strand
GCATGATTCAAGCCCGTGCCTAGAATCATGCTTCGACAGGCTCAGCATGACATCGCAAATTAAATTTTCAAAACAACATGACACAAAAAATCATAAAATTCCTCACCGCTGGCAATGTCGATGACGGCAAGTCCACACTAATCGGGCGCCTGCTTCACGACACTGATTCACTTTACCAAGATCAAATCGACGAGGTAAAAAAATCGACGGAGAAATCATTCGCCGGCGATCTCGATTTTTCACTTTTTCTCGACGGACTCACTTCGGAAAGAGCACAAAAAATTACCATCGATGTTGCTTACCGCTATTTTTCCTACCGCGGAAAAAAATTCATTATTGCCGATGCTCCCGGACACGAGCAATATACGCGCAACATGGCCGTAGCTGCGGCGAATAGCGATGCGATTATTATTCTGATCGATGCGACGAAAGGCGTAAAAACTCAGACTATTCGACACAGCTACATCGCTCATCTTTTCGGAATTAAAAACGTAATCGTCGCGGTGAATAAAATGGATTTGGTGAATTTCGATTACGATATTTTTGATCAAATCCGCAAAACTTATTTGGAAAAAACTTCCGATCTTGGTTTTGACGACATCTATTTCGTGCCAATCGCGGCAAAGCTCGGCGAAAATATTGTCAAAAAAAGTGACAAGATTTCTTGGTATCAAGGCAAAAGCATCGTCGAATATTTGCTCGAAGTTGAAATCAAAAAGCATGGGCAAGATTTACTCCGCTTCCAAATTCAAAATATCGTCAAACATGAAAATAGCCGCTACTACCAAGGCTTGCTCGTGGGTGGAGAAATTAAAGTTGGCGAGGAAGTTGTAGTTTATCCGGCGAAGAGATCGGTGAAAATCAGCAAAATAATTCACTCCGAAAAAGAAGTGGAAAGCGCCAAGGCAGGCAGCTCGATTGCAGTTGTTTTGGATCAGGATGTCGATCTGGATCGCGGAGGATTAATCGTCAATTCCGACAATCGCCCCTACTTCGCCAACCATTTCAGCAGCTATTTGATTTGGTTTAGTCCGGAAGAATTTAACGCCAAAAATTCGCGTGAATTTACGATCAAATTAAATCACAATCACCTGCGCGCGCGACTCGAAAATATTAACCACATCATCGACATCAACAATCTCTCCAACATCGATGACGCTAGGCAATACCAGCACCAAACCATTTTGCTCAATCAAATTGCTAACGTGAATTTAACGCTGTCGCAAGAAACCGCCTTTGATTTGTTCAAAGGAAATAAAAATACCGGCTCGTTTTTGCTGATCGATAAAAACAGCAACGAAACTGTGGCCTGTGGTGTGATCGCAAATTTTTTACCCAAGGAAGATAAAATCAAAGATCGGCAGGAGGAATTTCTGTCGGAATTATCCGACTTGGTTAGAAAATATTTTGGGAATAAAAATATCGATTTTTCGATTTAGGAAACAGACCCCGCAACAAGTAACGATATCCAACAACACTCGGTGTCATGCTGAGCTTGTCGAAGCATGATTCATGACACCAAAGTGCCTAGAATCATGCTTCGACAAGCTCAGCATGACATGGTTGGTCTGATCTATAATTTGGAAATTGTTACTTAGTTGCGGGGTCCATCAATCATCAACAAACAAGGAGAAAAATGAAAATCGCAAAAAATTTAATTGAATTAATCGGCAACACGCCGCTCGTGCAAATCAATCGCCTCAACAAAACTTCGGCGCAAGTTGTGGCGAAGTTGGAATTCTACAATCCAGCCAACTCAGTGAAAGACCGCATCGGCGCCAACATGGTTGAGGATGCAGAGAAAAAGGGATTAATCACCGCAGGCAAAACGACTTTGATTGAACCAACTTCCGGCAACACCGGAATCGCTCTGGCCTTCGTCGCCGCGATCAAAGGCTACCGCTTAATTTTGACGATGCCGGAAACGATGTCGCTTGAGCGTCGCAAACTTCTCAAAGCTTACGGCGCGGAATTGGTTTTGACGGAAGGCGCCAAAGGCATGAAGGGCGCGATTGCAAAGGCAGAGGAGCTCAATGCCGCAATTCCGAACTCAGTAATTTTGCAGCAATTCTCAAATCAATCCAACGTTGAAATTCACCAGCGCACTACGGCGGAAGAGATCTGGCGCGACACTGACGGCAAAGTTGATATTTTAGTTTCCGGAGTTGGAACGGGCGGAACCATTACCGGCGTGGCTTCACTGATCAAACAAAGAAATCCGAATTTTAAAGCAATCGCGGTTGAACCTTCGGCGAGCCCCGTTTTGTCTGGCGGCGCACCCGGTCCGCACAAAATTCAAGGAATCGGTGCAGGCTTCATTCCGTCAATTTTAAAAACCGAATTGATCGACGAAATTTTCCAAGTTTCAAATGAGGATGCGATTGCAACCGCGCGGGAGCTGGCTTTGAAGGAAGGAATCCTCGGCGGAATTTCTTCAGGTGCAGCCGCTTACGCTGCGTTAGAAATCGCCAAACGCCCAGAAAATGCCGGCAAATTAATCGTCTTCATCGTGCCGTCTTTCGGCGAAAGATATTTGTCGTCAGTTTTGTTTGAGCACGCTACTGGGTAAAATTAAAAAAAGAATTGTAGGGGATGGCCTTGCGCCATCCCGCGGGCGACCACAAGGGTCTCCCCTACAAAAACAATTCGATCAAAATAAAAATCATGAAAATCGAATTCTTCGAAAACATTAAACGCAAAGACCCTGCCGCGAAAAATTATTTGGAAATTTTGCTCTGCTACCCAGGTGTGCACGCGATTTTTTTTCACCGCATCAGTCACTTTTTAGAAAATTTAAATGTGCCGATTTTGCCGCGTTTAATTGCACACATTAGCCGCCTCCTCACCGGAATCGAAATTCATCCAAAAGTTAAAATCGGAAAAAATTTTTTTATTGATCACGGATTTGGTGTCGTGATTGGCGAGACCGCAGAAATTGGCGACAATGTCACGATCTATCAGGGAGTAACGCTGGGAGGCAGATCAATCGCAAAAATAAAACGTCATCCGACAATTAAAAACGATGTCACCATCGGCGCCGGCGCAAAAATTTTAGGCCCGATTACGATTGGGAATGGCGCAAAAATCGGCCCCGGTGCAATCATCATTGAAGATTTAGAAACGAATAAGGTGATGGTGGCAGAGACCGCGAAGGAAGCTAGAAGCAGAAGGCTTGAGCTTGATTATTATATTTGAAAATTTGGAAGCTTGACAGAAAAACATTGGATTTTTAGGTTGTGCCTCGGAATTGTCCTCAAACCGAATTGTAGTGTTTATCACTCGCGTTCCTTAATTGGATAGGTTTGGGGGTTTTTATTTGGGCCAAATTTGCACATAGATTTCTCTCGCAGCTAAAATTTTTCTTGGCTCATCATTTTCTTTTTTCTCCGCCTTCATTGATCGATTAATCGCCCCCACGACATAGTCAGCGAGCTGTAACAAATTATTTTTAGCAGAGTTCTGCATTTTCACTTTTTTGATAGCACCGCTAACAGTTTTTTGCTTCAAATATTTCGCCAATTCTGCTCTAAACTCGGAGCTACCACTTTCATCTATCACGACCGTTGCGTTAATCATTTTTTCTTTAGCATTTTCAAAAACCAAACTACAGGCATATTTGTAAAAAGATTTTTTGTTTCTGAAGCCTGGCCCATAAAGCTTTTGAGGATCCTTGTTAATCACCACTCCATAATAAAAAAAATCGTAAGGCAACACTGCTTCGAGAAAAATTTTTCTTACCCTGATGGAATTTTTGTTAAAATGAAATTCGCTATTTCCACTCCAACCTAACTCTCTTTTTAAAAGACAAATTCTCTGATCGCAGGCAATTGCCTCCTCATCATCTTCAAATGCAACCAACGCAATGGTGAAATATTTGCTAGAACCATGTTCCAACTTCAATCCGGAATCGCCGGATTCGTCAATGAATACAATCATGTGTGATGATGCGGGTTTGAGGGTTAACTCACGAATTCCGGCAGCGAAGTTTTGATCTCCAATTTTTTTCCAAAATAGTCTTGAAGCTCAATTTTGTAAGCGTGAAGGCACATGCGTTTGCATAAATCTTTTCGCAAAACTTCTTTGCCGCCATATTTTACGTCATTCAAAATTGGGTGGCCGAGCTCTTTGCAATGGACGCGTAGTTGATGCGTTCTGCCTGTGAGGGGCTTGAGTTCGAGCAGTGAATGATCTGTAAAATTTTTTAGAATTTTAAACTCAGTAATCGCCTCTTTTCCGCTTTCAAAATCAGGAGAAACTTTTTCATTTTTTCCTAAAAGTTTTTTCCGCAGCGGAATGTTTATGCTGCCTGAAACTTTTTTTGGAATGCCACGAACCAGCGCCAAATAGGTCTTTTCAACGGTTTTATTTTTAAAAGCATCGATCAAAAATTCTGCTGATTTTGAATTTTTTGCGATGAGTAAAATTCCGGAAGTGTCTTTGTCGAGACGATGAACCAGCTGAAATTTTTTTAGCAAAACAAAATCATCGACCGAAATTTCAATTCCGCTGCCGCCTTGCGTGGCAAGGCCTGATGGCTTGTTGATGGCAATTAAATTTTCATCTTCAAAAATTATCCAAGAGGAAAATTTTTTCATTTTTTCGCCAGAAATTTGCGGCTTTTTTTTCTCATGTTCGGTCCGATTTTTTAAATCAGAAAAAATTTCGATTTGATCCGCTTCCTGTGTTTTGTAAGACGCATCAACCCTCATCCCATTCACCTTAATTTTTTTTTCGCGAATTATTTTTTGCGCGAGACCGAAAGAAACGTCAAATTTTTTGCAGAGAAATTTATCGAGACGGAGGTCTGTGAGCTCTTGATTTACTTGGATTGATAGCACTTAAGAAAAAATTAACTTCATTGAATAAAAACCAAAAAACAGCGCCAGAATTGAAAGGGTGACGGAAGCGGCGGCGTAAGCAAGAGCTTGCGGATATTGGCCTGCGGTGGCTAGACGAAAGAAGTCGAGGGAGAAAGCGGAGAAGGTTGTGAAGCCTCCAAGAAATCCGGCGAATAAAAAATTCTTAAAAATTTTCCCCATGGGCGGATCGAAATTGTCGAAATTTTTTATGACGAAATAGTAGAGGATGCCCGCCAACATTGATCCAAAAACATTTACAAAAAAAGTCCCCCACGGAAAATTTTGAGCGCGGGAGAAGTAAAAAATAATTGCTTCAGAGGAGAGGTAGCGAGCGACGGAGCCTAGAGCGCCGCCGAGTGCAATGAGGAGGAGGTTCATGGGATTTTTAATTTTGGCGTGGCGGGACGAAACGGGCGGCCACAAGGGCCGCCCCTACATCAACCGTTAAATGTAAATTGGAGTTTGATCTGTAGGGGCTAGCCTTGTGCCAGCCCGCGACAATTGTGATGCGTAGACCGACAGAACTAAATTAATTTTTTCAATTTTTCCGCCAAATCGGTGCGCTCCCAAGAGAAGCCACCGTCAGCTTCGGGCACTCTTCCGAAATGTCCGTAAGTTGCGGTTCGTTTGTAGATTGGGCGATTGAGGCCAAGGTGGGTGCGGATTCCGCGCGGCGTGAGATCAACGAGCTCGTCAATAATTCTCACCAAATCTTCGCCAGCGACTCCGCTTTTGTGATTGTTGACGTAGAGCGACAAAGGCTTGGCCACGCCAATTGCGTAGGCGATTTGAATTGTGCAACGCGTTGCCAATCCTGCGGCAACAACATTCTTCGCCAAGTAGCGCGCCATGTAAGCGGCAGAACGATCAACTTTGGTCGGATCTTTTCCGGAGAAAGCTCCGCCGCCGTGAGGAGCTGCACCGCCGTAAGTGTCGACGATAATTTTCCTTCCCGTTAATCCGGCGTCGCCATCAGGTCCACCGATCACAAAATTGCCGGTTGGATTCACCAAAAATTTTTCATCTTTGCACATCCAGCCTGCGGGCAAGGATTTTACGACGTAAGGCTGGATAAGGTCGCGCACCTGTTTTTGCGTCATGCCTTCCTTGTGTTGAATCGAAACCAAAACGGTTTCTGCACGTGTTGGCATGCCATTTTCGTACCACAAAGTTACTTGGCTTTTGGCGTCGGGACCAATGTCGCGAATGGCGCCAGACCTGACCGCATCCATGATGTTGTGCAAGATTCGATGCGCGTAATAAATCGCTGCCGGCATTAAAACTTCGGTTTCGTTGCAAGCATAGCCGAACATAATTCCTTGATCTCCCGCGCCTTCATCCTTAGAGCCAGAAGCATCTACGCCAACAGCAATGTCAGCAGATTGACCGTGAATTAAATTTGTGATTTCGAGATTTTTCCAGTGAAAGCCATCTTGCTCGTAGCCGATTTCTTTGACGGTGCCGCGAATTAAATTTTCGATTTCAGATTTTGAAATTTCCGGCGCGCGGATTTCGCCACCAATAATGACGCGGTTAGTCGTGGCAAAAGTTTCGATTGCAATGCGGGAATAAGGGTCTTTGGCCAAATAAGCATCGACGAGAGTGTCGGAAATTTGATCACAAATTTTGTCTGGATGACCTTCGGAAACCGATTCCGAAGTGAATAAAAAATTCTTAGGCATGAGCTTAAAAAATTAAAATTATCGGAAGGCTTTCCTGAAAGGTAGAACTGGTTTTAGAAAAATTTTTCTAACAAATAAAAAAATCCGACAACCGAGCTGGTGATGGCACCCATGCGGATTGTGAGCTTCATTTCTAGCTCTTTGAATTTGGAATCCATTTCTTTGAATCTGCCATCCATTTTCAACTCGAGCTCTTTGAGATCGCGCTTCAATGCAACTTCGAGCTCTTTGAGATCGCGCTTCATGGAGAGTTCCATTTCTTTTAGATCGCGCTTTGTTGTTGCTTCAAACTCCGCAATATCACGCCTCACCGCGACTTCGAGCTCCTTAAGATCGCGTTTTGTTGCAAGCGTTGCCTCGATATGCTCCGCATTTTCAATCATAATTTCGATTTGGGCTTCAGATTGTTTCTCAGTGAAGCCGGCATCTTTCAGTTTATGAAGGGCTTTGATCGGATTGATAAAAAATTGTGAAAACATCGGCTCTCTCATGGCTATGGCTGTCATAGGTGATTTGGGTTTTAGTTAAAATTGGTGAATTTTTTTGAAAAGCGCGGCGCAAACTACGAAGCGGAAACAGAAAAGCAATTGTCAATTCTCGCTAGAACTTCGGCCTTCCCTAAGATTTCAATCACGTCAAAAATTCCCCCCGGAGAGGCTGCAGAAAAAGTTAAAATAATTCGCAGCACCGGACCAAAATCTTTTATTTTTAAATTTTTCGCCGCCGCAAATTCGTTGAGGGAATTTTTAATTCCGTCGTGAGTCCAATCCGACAAATCAGAAAAAACTTTTTGCAAATCGAGAGTTAGGGATTTTTTTTCGGTGAGAATTTTTTGCGCCTCAATATCAAATTCACCACGAAATCCATCCGCATAAATTTCCAAATTTTTAGTCAAATCCCCAATCACCTCCGCCCTTTCTTTCACAAATTTCATCGCCCTCAAAAAACGACTTTCCTCAGCCGGACTATCGCCTAACGCCTTACGCCTAACGCCTAATCCCAACAATTCTTCGTCACTTTTTTCTTTGATGTAATGCTTATTCACCGACTTTAGCTTAGCAAAATCAAACCTCGCCGGCGATTTTCCAACTTTGTCTAGCGTGAACCATTCGATCGCTTGCGCGTCGGAAATAATTTCGGCATCACCGTGCGACCAACCGAGACGCAGCAAATAATTGCGCAGCGCTTCCGGCAAATATCCCATGTCGCGATATTCGATCACCGAAGTAGCGCCGTGACGCTTCGACATTTTGGTGCCGTCAGGCCCGTGAATCAGCGGAATATGCGCGAACTCCGGCACTTGCCAGCCCATCGCCTCAAAAATTATTTTTTGGCGGAAGGCGTTGGTGAGGTGATCGTCGCCGCGAATTACGTGGGAAATTTTCATGTCGTGATCATCGACAACAACCGCCAGCATGTAAGTCGGACTGCCGTCGCCGCGTAGCATCACCAAATCATCAAGCTCAGAATTTTTGACGCGGATTTCGCCTTGCACCAAATCGCGAATAACAGTCTCGCCCTCAAGCGGCGCCTTGATTCGGATCGCTGGCTTCACGCTTGAATTTTGCGAATTAATTTTGTCGCGCCACGGGCTTTTGAAACGAAAAACTTCACCTTTTTTTTCAGCAAAATTTCGCATTTCTTCCAGCTCTTCCGCCGACGTGTAGCACAAATAAGCCTGATTTTTTTCGAGCAATTTTGCGGCAACTTCTTTGTGCCGTGCTAAATTTTTTGACTGCAAAATAAAACCATCGTCCCCTTGGTCATCATGCTTCAAACCAAGCCAGTCAAGGCCTTGCACGATTGCATCGATCGCTTCCGACGTCGATCTTTTTTCATCCGTGTCCTCAATTCGCAGCAAAAATTTTCCGCCGTGATGGCGCGAAAAAAGATAATTAAAAAGTGCGGTACGAGCTCCGCCAATATGCAAATAGCCGGTCGGCGAAGGTGCGAATCTAGTGACTACAGACATATTTTTTAAAAAATTTATGATTATATGCGCCTTCTGATTCATGGAATTAATCCATCGGATCCTGAAACAAAAAACCTCAATGTCATGCTGAGCTTGTCGAAGCATGATTCTGGGCACAGTGGCTTGAATCATGCTTCGACAAGCTCAGCATGACATCAAAATGTCATTTAAAAAAACCCAATTTTGTAGCTGGTACAAACTGGATTTGATTTCTTGACTTGGACAAAGTGATCAAACAGATTTAAAAAAATTCAATTCAAAATCCAATAAATTTCCTAACAAAATCAGATGCTAACATCCTCGGCTAACATCGATATTGGCTCAAAACTTTTAGAGAAAAAAGTTATCTCCGAAGATCAGCTGGCCATTGCTGTAAAAGAGCAGGAGCGCATTAAAGGCGTCAAAACTATCGGCGCGATTATGGTGGAAATGGGTTTCATTTCCGAAGGTGCCCTTGGTGAAATTTTAAACGAGTCCAGCGGTGTCAAAAAATTCGACATCAAATCCTCCATCATCGATTCAAAACTCGTTAAAAAAGTTCCGAAAGAATTCGCAACTCACAACAAATTAATTCCGGTTTCATACACGCAAGACTCAATCACGATCGGAATGTCGGACGTTTTTGACATTGTCGCAATCGATCAAGTCCGTCGTTATTTCCCGCCAAATTTCCGCATCAATCCGGTCTACGTTCCAGACGGCGACATCGTTCAAGCCATCGATCAATATTACGGCTACGAAATGTCGATCGAAGGAATTTTGAAAGAAATCGAAGCTGCGGGTTCGGAAAAAATTAACGACGAAGCGCAGCTTCACGGCGACTACAAAAGCCCGATGGTACGTTTGGTGGATGCGATTTTAACCGACGCCGTGCATCGCGGCGCTTCCGACTTACACTTCGAACCGGAAAGCCTTTTCCTCCGCATCCGCTACCGCGTTGACGGCAAGATGGTGCAAATTCGCTCGATCCACAAAGACTACTGGTCAGCGATTGCAGTGCGTTTAAAAATTTTATCCGGCATGAATATCGCGGAAAGCAGGAAGCCGCAAGATGGTCGCGTCAACTCAGAAATTCTCGGCAGAAAAATTGACTTTCGGGTTTCGACTCAGCCAACAATTCACGGCGAAAATATCGTCATGCGTATCTTGGACGAAAAGCAATCGATCCTCTCTCTCGACAAGCTAGGCTTCTCTGACCATAGCATCAACTTGCTGAAAAAAATGGTGCAACGTCCGGAAGGCGTGATCATCCTCACCGGTCCAACTGGTTCGGGAAAAACCACAACTCTTTACACGATTTTGAGTCACATCAACTCGATCGATAAAAACATCATGACGCTCGAAGATCCGGTGGAATACCACATCCCGCTCATTCGTCAGTCAAACATCAAGCATGATCTCGGAATGGATTTTGCTTCGGGAATCAAGGCGATTTTGCGACAAGATCCGGACGTGGTGATGGTCGGTGAAATTCGCGACAAAGATACGGCGATCACCGCGATTCAAGCTGCGATGACAGGTCACCAAGTTTACTCTTCGCTCCACACCAACGACGCACTCGGCGCAATTCCACGCTTGATGAATATCGGAGTTCCAAATTATTTGATGTCGGGATCATTGATTGGCGTGCTTGCACAACGTTTGGCAAGAAAACTTTGCGCACATTGCAAAAAAGAAATGCCGCTCGATGCGTTCGAAAAAAGACTCCTCGGCCCAAAATATGGCGCAGTGACAAAACTTTTCAAAGCGCAAGGCTGCGAGAAATGCGGCAATATTGGCTATAAGGGACGAATCGTGATCTGCGAAATTTTAGCCTTCGATCGCGAACTTGATGACATGATCGTGGCCGAAGCAAGTCGCAAAGAAATGCTGGCCTACGCTTTAAAACATGATTTTATTCCAATGGTTGAGGATGGCGTGCAAAAAGTTTTGAGCGGAATTACTGACTTGAAAGAGCTAATGCGCGTAGTCGATATGACCGACAGAATGAATTAATTCGCTAAACATTTTTTATGAACCAGCTCTCCAAACCAATCCGCACTCCAGAAAAAAAACTTCTCGACCTATCCCAAACTTTCTCCGACAAGCCTTACACCGCAATCACCGATGATATCGAAATCACTGTTTGGCCGGAATTTATCGACAGTAAATCTAGCATCATCGGCGATCTTTTTATCTGGGCATATCACGTTCGCATCGACAATAAAAGCGCGGAAAATGTGAAGTTAGTTGGTCGCTATTGGCGCATCATTGACGAGAAAGGAACGGTGCAAGAAGTGAGCGGAGAAGGAGTGGTTGGAGAACAGCCAATGATCGCCCCAAACGCGTCATACCAATATTCCAGCGGGGTGCATCTGCGCTATCCTTCAGGCATCATGACAGGAAAATATTTGATGAAAAAAACCAGCGGCGAAATCATCGAAGCCAAAGTCCCAACATTTTCACTCGACACGCCGAGCGTGAATTCGACGATCAATTGAATTAGAATCTAAAATCCCTTGCTCCTCCTTTCCTTCGACACAACCTCCTCCATCCTTTCCACCTCCCTTCTCGAAGATGAAAAAGTTATTGCGAAAAATTCTATTTTTGAAAATGGAAAACAGTCGGAATTGCTAATTCCTGAAATCGAAAAAATTCTGAAAGAAAATAAAATTTGGTATCAAGATTTGGATCTCATCGCGACGAGTAATGGTCCAGGAAGCTTTACTGGAACCAGAATTGGACTTACTGCGGCGCGCATTCTCAAGCTTTCAACAACTCTACCGTTGATTTTGGTTAATAGCTGCGAAGTCGCGGCTTTCAAATATCGCGACAAATCTGAAAAAATTTTTGTAACTCTTGACGCATCGATGAATGAGTTTTTCTGCGCTGAATTTTTAGCTCTCAAACAAGTCTCGGAACTACAATTGGCAAAGCCAGATGAGCTCTCGCAAATCGCACCACGAGAAAAATTTTTACTCTGCGGCTCAGGCAAAAAAATCGCGGCAGAAATTCTGAGAAAAGAAAATTTTCAATTTGAAATGAGCGATGAGGAAGATGTGATCGAAGCAGATTTGATCGGACTTTTAGCTTACAAAAAATTTTGCGCCGGAGAAATTTCAGAGAATCTAAATCCGATTTATCTCAGAATGCCGAGGGTGGAACAGAGGAAAAAATAATGGAGGCCGGGGTCGGAATCGAACCGACGCATAAAAGCTTTGCAGGCTCTTGCATTACCACTTTGCTACCCAGCCATAAATTTAGGAGGGCGGAATTTAGTGGCCGAATCCGAGATTACAAGCCGCTTACGCCATTTATGATTTTAGATTTTAGATTTAGGATTTATACCAAATCTGATTCAAGAAACCGATTGGTTAAAATTACAAAAAACCTCGATGTCATGCTGAGCCTGTCGAAGCATGATGCGGGTTTCGGTGCCTCGAATCATGCTTCGACAGGCTC